>CAYOXJ010000021.1:0-13276 GCA_964407905.1 uncultured Thermoplasmata archaeon | reverse complement strand
CTTTACACCTGAGTGTCCACTCACGGATTTCCGTCGGGGGAAAAGACGTAGGCCTATATAACATTGTTATATTACGCTTGTAAAATGACGACTCCGAGCAAGTAGGGCATCTTCCAGACCAGCGATGTAGAGCTCCTCTGTCTGGACTCTAGCCCGAGAGAAGACCAAAGGGGGGCGCAGGACATCCTCATTTGCTGGCATCAACAGGTTGGATCACGGGCTCGTCCCATTTGAAGAACTTCTGACAGGTCTCCGCACCAAGTCTTACCGAGAACAGGTCCTTTCTCCGCGCGACCCACAGCGCGAGAATGAGTCCTAGCATGCTCAGGAGCGCCAACAGTGCTGCGGTCGCAGGTTCAAGGGCCAGATCTTCGCCTACATCTACACCAACGAGGTTCCAGAGCGGGTCCAGAACACTCTCTCCGAGTGTGAGGTGTGCGCCCAGGGACCCCGTCATACCCACGACCCCGTATGCGACAAAAGCCAGGACCACATACAGTGTCGCCATCGCGGGGCAAGTCCACAGCCCTCTCCCGAACCTCATCCTCACGAACACGACCATCGCCCAAAGCACTATGGCAAAGACAGTAAGCATGATCTTGTTCCTGACCTCAGGCGAGTCGAGGAGCGCGCTGCTCGGCCACGCGTACATTCCGGTCCAAGCCGAGAGCAGGAGCCCGAGAAGTCCACCTACGGCGCCCACGTATCCAGCTGCTTCTGTGTATCCTCTGACCCTGATAGCGAGATTCACCAGCCGCTTTGGCATCCTTGACTTGTATCTCACCACAATCTGAGATCCGGCCACGATCACTATGCACACGAACGCAAGCGTCAGAAACCCTGCGTGCAGTTCCGCGGTCAAGGAGTGCAGGGCACTCATGCTGACCATTTAGCTCCCCCTCCCGCCCATTAACCTGGTCCTCATATAGAGGGCGACGACTATCAGTATTCCCACTATGGCCACGATTGCGACGCTCCCCGCTGCCATTGTTGCGAGCCATGAGAGCAAGTACTCGCTCTCTGCGGCGTTGTTCACTGTTAGCGTCACTTCCCGGTACCCTTTGCTCCCGTTGCTGTCCGCGGCCGTGACATTGACAGTGATCGGGCCGTCAACGTACTTTGATGTGTCAACATCCCATGCGTAGGGGGCGGATGAAAGGTTGCCCTCCACAACTCCGTTGATTGCGAGGACCGCGTACTCTATTGCGGCCTCACTGACGACATCTGCAATCACGGTGATTGTGCCCGAGACTTCTGACCCCGATGACGGAGTGATCAGCACGAATGGCTTGCCGGGGGGCACTGCTTCTCCGACTACGAACTGGAGTCCTGTTAGGAAGTCGTTGACGTACTTGGCGCCATCTCCGTGTACCTCTCTTGCATAGAGCTTGTATACTCCCGGCGTCGAGGGGGCCGTCAGAGTCCATTCGAAGGTGGCCGAGCCCGCATAGCTCTGAACCTCGTTGTAGTTGAACTTTGTGACGCCAGACGTATCCGCGGTGATGGTCCACCCCGTGGCCGAGGGCTGAGTGTTATCACCTCCGAGCGAAGACAAGAGCATGACGCCCAATGGCGTGTTATCTGCCTCCGCGCCTGTTACCGTCACAGTTACCGTTACACTGCCTCCGGGCAGAGGCTTGAGCGTTGATGCCGTCATCGTGATAACCGAGCTGCTGTGTACGGCGTGGCACGGGTCCACGCAGCCATACTCCTGGTCGGAGTCCCCAATACCACCAGGAGATGCCACCATTACCGGCGATAGCAGAACTGCGGCCAGCGACACAGCTCCCAGCAGGAACATGACATTTAGCTTCTTCACCCCAACGCACCCCCTACAATCCTTGATCTCTCTGTCGCCGAACTCACGCGGAGGATATTATGATTTTCCCTCAATACGTTTGAAAGGTGGCACCATATCCGTAGCATCGATAGAGGACTCAAAGCAATGAAATATGGAGACTCAGATGCAACTCAAGAAGTTCGTATTTGGAACTTGGGGGTGCCGCGATGGATGTTGGAGATATCTTGCTCGTGGTCGCAGGCGTATCGTCGCTCACGGGGGCCATCTCGACATTCTACACCAATCGCAGAGTCCATATCCCGCGAATTCTGCCGTCCATCCTATTCTCTGGGACCTTCCTCTCGCTCACGCTTTGTCTGCTGTACCTCTCAGTACTCTTCCTGGGTTCGGACATGAGCTACTCATATATCTGGGAGAACTCGTCCAGAGATCTCGCGCCGATATACAAGCTCTCGGGTGTTTGGGCTGGTGCGAAGGGCTCTTTCCTCCTCTGGACTTGGATGATGTCCGCGGTCTTGTTATGGGCAGTTCTACTTGAGCGCAGGAAGGACGGGCCAAGCAGGAAGTTCCATATGCTGTTCCAGATGACAATCTCGCTCAACGTCCTTGCCTACGTGCTGATCATGCTTCGCATGGACATATTCTCCGCAACAAATGAGTGGTTGCTCAATCTGCATCCCGACGGATCCGGAATGAGCCTCCAGCTGCAGACGATTGAGATGGTCGCGCATCCCCCTGTCGTGTTCGCTTCATATGCGTGCTCTACTGCGACATTCGCTGCGGGCCTCGCGCGGTTCATGACAGATGACAGAAGATGGGTGTCTGTCTCGTTCCTCTGGTCGAGGCTGACATGGTTCTTTCTGACTCTCGGGATAGGTCTAGGTGCCATCTGGGCATACTACGTTATTGGCTGGGGCGGATACTGGGCCTGGGATCCAATCGAAACAGCCTCCCTCGTGCCTTGGCTTGTCATTGCGGCTCTCCTGCACGCTCAGGTCAGACACGCGAGAAAGGGGGAGTACCCGATCCTAGCTCCCGCCCTCGCAATGCTGACCCTTCCATCCATTATCTTCGTGACCTTTGTGACTCGGGCCGGAGGGTTATGGTCCTCCGCAGTCCATGACTACGGGTCATCCGAGGAGGCTACTGCGGGCTCTAGGTTCATCAACCTGTTATACCACGACACGAGCGTGCTCTCGATCTTCTTGTTGCTCGTCTTGCTGTTAGCTTTGACATCCGTGCTGGCAACTGTCAGATATCTGAGAACAACTCGGCCAGCTTCCGGCGAGGGCCTCAGGAACGTGCGAGAGTACTTCAGCGATCAAAACGCCGTGCTCTTGACGATATTCCTGATGATTATCACTTCGATTCTTCTCATCCTATTGCTGGTCAAGAATGTGAACGCGGACCAGGGCCAGATGTTCGCGGAGCTCAACCAGAAAGCCAGCCTATCCTTCTTGGCGATCATCGTCGCACTCGTTGTATGTCTTTCGATTGGGGTGGTCCAGCAGAACCGCATTTCATGGCTGGTTGTCTCGCTCGTGGCTGTGACGGTGGCATGCACGACTGTGTCATATGCCACGGATTTCCTCCATCCGCTCGTCTCTTTGGTCGCGCCTTCCTGCACAATCGCGATGGTCCTCGCAGCATACAGATTCGTGCGGTCATTCCGGAAGAAGGCTTTGCGTCAGTCCATGTCGAAGGCAAGCTCACATTTGGTCCATCTTGGGGCCGCCCTCGTGCTTGTCAGCTACGCAGTGTCCTCCAACATGCAAGTATTCCCGGATGAAGGGCGCGAAGTCATTGTAGACCTCGGAGGCGTTCTGAGCGCGGGGAGCTACTCAATTAGGGTTGTCGGTCTAACGATTCATGAGGGTGAAATCCAGGGAGTGGAATATCAATTCGAACAGGTCCGAACCGCGACAGTGGACATCATGAAGTCTGGACGGGTGATTGATTCGGGTGTGTCCGTTTCATCATACTACGTCTCGACCGACGGACTGCAGTATGATGAGATCGACAGGGAGATACACGTTTCGATCTACCCTCTGGAGGATCTCTACTTCAGTTTCGGGTGGATCTCTAACTCCGCTGCGACGGTCGAGATGAAGACCGTGCCCTTCATGACTCCACTCTGGACGGGATTCGGATTGTTGTGCGTGGGTGTTGTGGCTCGCGCGCTCACGTGGCGCCTTGATGCCGCAGATTCCTCATAGCTATCGACACTGGGCTCATATCGCAATCATCGTGCCTTTGATGATTCGATCTCCCGCCAGTACGTAAGGGCGAGAGCTCTAACTACCGGTGGATTTCAGACTAACACCCGGGCCCTCGCACATTTTGATTCTCAATCGCGAATTGGTGTTCAAATCCTTCAAGGAGCACAGAACGATACGAGCAAAAAGCTTGCGCGATTTGCACACCGGGCTTGTGGCGAAATCCAAAACTACGTTTAAGGAATTCTTGCGTGTTTGAGTTTCTCGCTGGCCTGTTCTCCGCCAACTCCCCAGTCCTCCTTCGGGACTTCATGGATGACGACCTCGATCGCCTCCGCGGGAATTCCCATGTCAGCGAAGACCTCGGTCACGCCCGCTATCACCTTCTTCTTGGCCTCGTTTGAGAATCCCTTCCAAACATGCACGTGGACAATTGGCATTTGTCATTTCGCCACTTGCGCACGTGTCAAGCTTGTTATTTAAAGGCTCGATTCAGCGTCGGTCCCCACAGATTGACATACGGCCAGACCCTCGATTACATTCGCGACTCCTTGCACACAAAGCACCTCGGCCGAATCGAAACAACTCATTCTGACGACAACTAGGAAGCAAGACGGCTAACACAAGCCGGCATTTGCTAGTGTGAATCCATGCCAGGCGCCCACGCGTACCAGTCTACCTTCCATGGCTGGTCCAAGAAACCGATCCTGCGGTAGACTCCTGCGCCAGCCAGCTTCGCGTGAAGCACGGCGATCTTGTATCCCTTTGCCTTGGCATCCTGGAGAGCCCTGAGCAACATCGCAGTGGCAATGCCTTTCTTGCGCATTTCCGGTATTGTTGCGACGCAGTATATCCCTGCAGACTCAGGCAGCAGGTGCATCATGGTCGAGGCGACGGGTTTGCCCTCCACATACCCAACGTAGTCAGTTCGCGTATTCCCCTCTTCGAAGCCATGGGCAGCATCCAGCTTCATTAAGCTCTCCGCGACGTCGCTTGGGAATTCAAAGCCTGCGCCGAGGACCGAACAGAAGTCCGCCGAACTCCTCATGTCTGAAACGCGGCTTATGGACAGTTCCTCGGGCGTCGGCAAGTCGTCCCTTACCCTGCCCAGATCTATCGTCATGCCGACCGGACTGGAGTAGAGGACCATCCCCTCTGCCTTCAGGATCTCGCCCAGATGAACTGGTTCACTGGACGGAGCCACGTACCAGCTCAGGGGCAAGCCCTGGGATTTGAACAGTCCCAGGATCTCCCTCACCCTCCTGTCAGCCTCATCGCGAGGGAATCTAGCTTGCATCACGCAGTTGAAGAGGGGGTGATGCATTCCCGTCACAAGTCGCTGGCAATCTGACCGCTTCTCGGTCTCAACGCACGCCCCGGACAGCAGCCACCGCCAACAGCTGTGGAACTGCTCATCAATCATACGGACGATCTTCTGCTGGGAGAACCCCGATCTCGCCGACCTTGCCCCCGCCATCTCCTTTTCCTCCGACACCCGAATCACAGTTCACCTCTATGGCCTTTTGCGGACTGGGCATGACAGAGACCGAGGCAATAGGTGTGATCTCGCTTCGAAAGGCACATCACTGCTCAGCCCCTAGACTGGCTGGCGATGTTCCTTATGATGTTGGTTCTCGTAAGGGCGTCTATTTGTACTGAAAGAAATCCACTCTAGGGCTTGCCGAGAGATTCTTATACGGCAAGAAACGCACTCATGTCCCCAGCCGGGCGAGGATTTGGCGGCTCACTCGCAGCGCCCGCTTTCTCATGTTCAAACTAACGTCCGCACGGATCTTTGAGAAAAGCCCAGAGGGGAGAAAAGGCCAAAGGGTTTGCTTCGACTAGATTCACTTCTTCTTTGGCTTCCTGGGCGCCCGAACGAGCCACTTGTCGACTTCAGTGAAGAGCGTGATTCTTGCGGTGCCGGGCAGAAGAAACGTGGTCTCCTCAGCACTGACACGATCGAACACTGCGTTCTTGAATTCTCTCGCCCTGTCGATATCGGCGTACTTCTTGAACTCCCAGATCCAACAGATATCGGGAGGCCCAAGAGAGCCGCCATACACACCCCGGAGTGTCCAGCCCGGGGGCAAATTCTTCTTGTAGAGCTTCAAGTTCCTCAAGACCCACTCCTTGTACTCCTTGTCCTTTCCCTCTTTCAGATTCGCGGTCCACATCGCGAGCATTTCATGTCCTCCGTTCTCGTCCAGCCTCTCGGACTCCGAGGCAGAAGAGCACATCTAGCTCACTAGGCCAACAATCTGCTCCTCCTCGAATCACCCTCGAGACTACATTCCGCATCAACTCACGCCTACAAGGGGTTTTCGTCGCGGAAAAGACCATAACGGAGGAAGGGCGATTACGATACGGGGTATTAACGATGAAGTGTACGAACTGTGGCGTGGCGAACCCGGAGGGAATGAGGTTCTGTGGCAATTGTGGCAAGATTTTGACGCCCTCACCCGTGGAGCCCATGGAGGCCAGGAACAGGTATTGCGTCAAGTGCGGGCGCATCATCGGCTGGGACGCGAATGCGTGCATGTATTGTGGGCATGATTATCGCGTAAAAGCCAAGCCGGGCACCGAGGGATATCTTCTGACAGGTGCTGTCCTCACGATAGTGGCTGGGATTCTGTCGATCGCATTGCTGACGATCATAGTCGATCGGTTCCATGATATGTCGACAGGAGACATGGCCCTTGCGACGATCTCGTATACGTGCTCCGCAATCGGAGTAGTCGGTGGCATTGCTGCCCTGATGCGCAGGATGTTCCCAATCGCAGTGCTCGGCGGTGCCTGCGCGATATTCACCCCGGCATTCTACTTCGCCATTCCCGGGCTTGTGCTGATAGCCAGATCGGCCACGGGCTTCAAGGAGTTCGAAGTCAAGCAGTGATCACAGTATGGCTTGGTTCGACAATCCGCAGAGCTGCCTGACAACGAGCGTGTCAGCGATTGAGGAGAAGCGCTTCTTTGAAAGCGCCATCCAAAGAAACGCCTCTGGAAGCGCAAAAGGGCTTGGAAAGGCCTACAGGCGAGGAAAGATGGCCAACGCTCAAACCACAGCATGAGCTGCCTGGTGTAGCGAGCCATCCGTGCCTCATCTTCTCGTACCACTGCATATTGCAAACAACGGAAAAATCTATAAATGTGTAAGGGTAATGGGATTCTGTGGTCACGATCAGAAAGAAACAAGTCGGAACGCGGGAGTATTTCTACCTTCAGCATACACTTAGAACATCAAAAGGGGTCGAGACTCGCGAGAGATATCTTGGGGCTAGGGTACCCGCCAACATCGATGAAGTGAAACGAGACTTCCTCACTGAGATCTACAAGGAACGCTGGTATCCTCTTCTGGACGCCATTCGCTCGAACTACTCAAAAGAGCAACGAACGATGCCACGAAGCGCGCTCCAGAAGCAGGCTCGATCGTTCTCGGTCAGATTCACCTACGACACCAGCCGCATTGAGGGTTCGAAGCTCACATACCGCGAGACCGCAGATCTTCTGGAGCGAGGGCTGAGTCCCCGGGCGAAACCAATCGAGGACATAAAGGAGACCGAAGCCCATGACAGAGTGCTCCAGGAGGTCCTGGGGTACGAGAAGGACCTGTCTCTACAGGCCATCCTGTATTGGCACAAGAGACTCTTCATGGGGACGAAGCCCGACATAGCCGGGAAGATCAGGACTCATCAGGTCGCCATATCGGGGAGTCGATTCATGCCCCCAAGCCCTGTCGAGGTTCAGCCATTGCTTAGGGAGTTCTTCCGATGGTATGATAGGAACAAGTCCTCGCTCCATCCAGTAGAGCTTGCCGCTGCCGTTCACTTGAGGTTCGTGACGGTCCACCCCTTCGCTGACGGGAACGGAAGGATGAGCCGGCTCCTGATGAACTTCGTGTTGCAGAGGCACGGATTCCCTCTCCTGAACATCCCGTACGAGGACCGGCGGAGCTACTACAACGCCCTCGAAAGGTCTCAAATCAAGAGGATCGACAGCATCTTCATACAATGGTTCTTCAAGAGATATCTGAAGGAAAACTCCGCCTACGCTCAGGTCTAGAAGTGACCTGAGCGATGTTCAGACTCTTTCCTCCGGAAAGCCCGTAGGAGAGGAAAGGCGAAGCCGCATAAGGGAGGAGGTTCTTCGGCGCCCGATTGGTTCCGATCACGTCACAGATGAAGGGTTAATGTAGGCCTTGTCAGATTACCGTCTTGGTGGTTCATACGAGAGTCCTTCTGCTCGGAGGATCTGGTCGCTTTGGCGAGTATGCCGCTCGATGCCTCGTTCGCTCAGACATCGTATCTGAGATTGGCCTTGCTGGCAGAAACCAGGAGAGGCTCAAGCGCCGTGTGACGGAAATCGGTGACAAGACGCACTCGGTGCTCATCGATATCCAAGACATCGCCAGACTCGCATCTCTTGCGAAGAAGTACGACATAGTAGTCAATGCAGCAGGACCTGAGTGGGAAGCACTTCTTCCAGCGCTTCGCGCTGCGATCGACGCGGGCGTGAACTACTGTGACCTTGGAGCGGATGCTCGGGTAGCGGAGAAGCAGCTTGAGCTCGATCCGCAGGCGAGAGACCGGGGAGTCGTGGCCGTCGTGGGAATAGGCTTCGATCCCGGCTTGGACAATCTGCTAACCATGCATGCGCTCAAGCAGTTCGACAGCGTGGACGACATCAAGTTCTGCTTCCGGCTGGCCCTTCCGGACGAGCTCCTTCGGGAGGCAGTGAACGCCTTCAGCGAGAGTGGCTACGTTGACTCGTCCTGGCAACTTGTCATGAACAACGTCAAGGGACCCGTTCGGATGTACCGTGATGGGTCATGGGTATCGGTGAATCCTCTCGAACAGAGCGTCGAAGTGGAGATGCCCGACGGGTCGACCATGTCCGCATATCCGGTCGAGGCCCCGGAGCTCATCACGATCCCTCGATATGTTCCCGAAGTCAGGAATGTGTCTTGCGTGTTCACGATCACCCCTCCGCAGATGAGCGAGCTCGTCTATCGCGAGGCCGAACGGATTTCACGAGGAGAGGTCTCGGTGAAGGAAGCGTCCCGCTCATTCCTGGAAACGCTTGCTGAGGATCGCGAGCGCTGGCTAACTGGCGATGCTGCGGGGTGGGACATGCGAGTCGTGATGACGGGAAGAAAGGGAGGCCGGCTAGGACGATACGCCTGCTGGCCTGTTCGAGTCGCCAGCACGAGCACCCCTCTGGCGGTGGCTGCCATGACAATACTCAGAGGCGATGTTTCCATTCGCGGTGTCTTCCCGCCCGAGGAGTGCTTTGAGCCAATGCCTTTCTTCGAGGAGGTCGCACGGTACATGCCCCCGGAAAATCAGGACAAGCCACTGTATGGAGAATCGATGAAATGGACGGACTGATTATCTGAAATCACCTCTCGTAAACCATCTACATCGGGAACGCCTGGAAGGGTGCTCACATTCGCGCACACTTCCTTGAGAAAGGCCAAAGGTACGGAAAGAAAGAGGTTTGGGTTCCCGCGATGAGGATATCGTAGCTCTGATCGCTAGTCGAGAAGCTTGAGAGCTTCTTCCCTGGCCACAGCGACAAGGGTCTCCGTTGAGATCAGGTCGCCCCATCTCAGAATCGTCTTCATGTAGCTCTTCTCATCCTTTCCTTCGGCTATCACGACAGCATCGTATCTGCCGAGTGTCCAGTAGATACCAAGGATCTTGGCACCTTCTTTGGCCGCTTGCTCGAAGAGCTTCGAAGACTGCGCCACCATCTCCTTTGTTGGCTTCCTCCTCCACTTCGCCAAGGTGATAAAGATCGTTCAATCACCCCCTTTGTTTCGAACCATGTGACCCGACTTAATACTTTCTCTGTGCATCCAAGCCCAGCCTACCTCAGCTAGGTTCCACGAAGGAATCGTGGAGAGGGAAGAACGACGGGGCCTAACTCGATGCAACAATCCCATGATGGGGAAAGATCCGGATTCCTGAGTCCAGCCTTAGCTCCATACAGACTGAAATGAATCTCACGCTCCGCAGAGCAACATGCGGTCCATTCGCAGCTCCCGCTACCCTGCTTCAGCAAGAAAGGCGTAGTATGTCTTTGCCGCAATTTCTCACTTATCACATATAATTTAATATAGCATGTATGTGCTAATGCCTGGTTGTGAAGGAAAGCATATTACTCAGCCTGCGGGGAGGGCTCTTCGACCGTGTTGCTCTGGACAACCTTCCCGAGGGCGTCTGGAAGAGAGCTGGGGCGCTCAACACATGGGGAACGAATGCGATCGAGGGGAACACTCTGACCTGGCGGGACGTCGAGAGGCTCCTTCTCGAGGAGCGGAGCGTCTCTAACAGGCCCGTGCCTGACGTGCTCGAGACGATACAACACGAAAGGATATTCCGCGAGCTGCTCGACATGAGAAAAAAGCCAGTCAATCTGGTCACTGTGCTCAATTTGCACGAAGGGGTTTTCAGGGGAGTGAAAGCGGACGCCGGACAATGGAGGAGGGTCAATGTAAGGATAGCTGGTTCCAAGCACATCCCTCCAAGGATGGAACGAGTGGTCCAATCCATGGAAAACTGGATCAAGGAATATGGTGCAAGGGACATCGGAGGGGAGAACGTCTTCAGCCTCGGCGCGTGGATGCACCACAGGTTCGAATCGATTCATCCTTTCGCTGATGGTAACGGCCGCGTGGGACGCCTCCTTCTCAACCTCCACTTCCTGAGACACAATTGGCCACCGCTCCATGTGCTCCCTCCGGACAGAAAGACGTACATCGGGCACATGGAGGAAGCACACGATGGGGACCTGTCCGGCCTGACAGAGTTCTTCGGGGTGCTCATGTCGAGGTCTCTTTTGGACCTGCTCGACCAGGTCGGGACAGATGATGACGAGCTGAGGCCTCTCAGGCGCTTCGAGAAGGCGACGGGACATACTGCCAAGTACCTGTCCCTCAGGGCGGGGCAAGGTGTTCTGCCTGCGGTCAAGGTTGCAGGAGACTGGTACACCAGTTTGATCGCTCTCAAGCTGTACAACCAAGAGGTTGGCAGAGGCTGATGCTTTGGGCATATTGTTCGCACTTCCCTACAACGAATGGAATCCTCGAAAGGAGAATGGACTCTGATTCCTGGAATTCAACATTCTCTGGAGCGATGCAGCCTTCCACGGAATCGAGGAGCACTGGCTCGGCGCAACAATCCCTCGTTTGCTCGGATTGCAAGACCTCTTGCTCAACTCACGAACTACTGCGAGAAAAGATATAAGGTCCGGAGTCCTGATTCTTGATTGAGGAAATGGCTGTGATGCTATTGAGATCGAACAGAAGCATTGCCCTATCTCTTGTGCTAATCCTGGTTTCCACATATTCCGCCACGGCCCTTGTATCGGAAGCGTATTCGACAGGAGATGAATGGACATACCACCTGACCACCACAATGGACGACATGATCATGGGTGGGACTCTGCACAGGACCTACGCAGGAACGACGGCAAGAATAGTGAACGGGTCCTCGTGCGAAGTCTATGAGCTGAGATCCGAGATCGAACTCACAATCTCCGGAAGCTACGAGGGATATGGCGTCATGGGGAGTGTGACCGCAACCGAGATCGTATACCAGGACAAGGAATATCTTGACACTCTTGTTGATGACTACGACGAGTCAATGACGATGACTGTAGTCGGATTGGGTTCGGTGCAGGTCAGGATTCATAATGTGAGCATCTACTCACCACCCGGAGGAATTGGGGAAGAGCCCGAGCAACTGGATGTCGGCGTGACTTGGACCAAGACCTACACCGTCCGATCCGAAGTCACGGAAACGTACGACGGGGACCTCACATCTTCATCGTATACAGTATCTGAGACCTACACCTACCTCATAACAGCGAGGGAAGAGGTAACGGTCCCCGCGGGCACCTTCGACTGCGAGGTATTGCAGGTGACGGATCCGGATGGTGTGACGACCTATTGGCTCTCAGAGGAGACCGGGTCTGAGGTCAAGCTAGTCTACGAAGGAGACTCTGGGTATTGGGCAATGGCTGTGCTGCGGTCGTATAGCTACGCGTCCGCAGATGAATTCGGGTTCGATGTCGTCCTACTGACCGTCGGTATGATTGCCGCTGTCGCGGTTATAGTCCTCGTCGTGGTTGTTCTTTTGTTGAGAAAGAAAAAGGGACCTCCCAAAGCGCAGTCGCCTCCTCCGGCTCTGCCACCACCCGTAACCTAGCGGAGTATGTGATTCGCAGGATCCGCTCAAGTGCCTGTTCATCCTAGCATCGTGCGAAACAGCATGGAGCACTATTCCAATGTGATTCTGCCAATTGCTGGGAGAACTAAACTAGGAGCAAGAAACGTGCAACTCGGCTGTAGTCGTTCCCTTGAGTTCGCGGCATGATTTCTCAAAGGACATGAACAGAAGAGAAGATCTAGGTAGCCAGCAAGGTAGGACTGTTCTCAATCGACAAGCAAGCAGCACACAGAAAGAGGCATAAGCCTTGCAGATGCTAGAGATATCGTAGGAACGGTACGAAGGGCGTGTCAGGAGTCCCCAAGGTGAGCATAGGCAGCACGGGCCTGAGGGCATCGAAGTTGGGCTTTGGGACCGTCGATTTCGGAATAGCGAAGAACAGGATCGGCCCTCGCGAGGGCGGCCGCATTCTGTCGAGAGCGTACGACCTAGGAGTCACCTACTGGGACACATCTGATGACTATGGCAGTCATCCCCATGTCGCCTCTGCGCTTCACCTTCTGCCAAGGCAGGAGATCGTTATTTCGACGAAGACCAGCGAAAGGACAGTGGAAGCTGCCAAACGCAGCCTTACGAAGTCTCTGAAGGAACTCGGTACTGATTACGTGGACATCTTCCTCATGCACTACGTGAAGCCCGATTGGATTGACGTCAGCAGGAAGGTGCTGAAGGGACTCGCCGAAGAGAAAGAAGCTGGAAGGGTCAGGGCACTCGGCCTTTCCACGCACAGTGTCGTTGTCACCGAGGAGGCTTCTCGATTCGACGAGGTGGATATCATCATGACGATCTACTGCAAGGCCAGTCAGGCTACTGTGAGCAATTTCAAGGACCATCTGCCACTTGAAGATGGTTCGATTGATGGAATGCTTCAAGCTATCAAGCTCGCTCACGCCGCTGGCAAGGGGATCATCGCCATGAAGGTCCTCGGCGACGGAGCGCCACCACTGATCAAGGACTACGCAGCGTCAATAAGATCGATCGCAAGACTAGACTCGGTGGATGCAATGGTGATAGGCATGAAGAGCGTG
>CAYOXJ010000020.1:0-13510 GCA_964407905.1 uncultured Thermoplasmata archaeon | reverse complement strand
GGAAACACGAAGCTCGCGAACTCGAGAAGTCCGTTCGCAATCGCGTACTCGTGCAGCGAGCCCGCCAAGAACACGAAGACAATACAGGGGATCGAAGCTAGTGCGCTCAGCGACGAGAACAGCCTTCTGTTCTGGATCTTGTCCGAGACCTTGCCCAGAATGATTGCCATGATTCCCGCGCTGAGCCCGAACAGAGAGAAGAGTGCTCCCAGCGAGACCTCGTCCTGGGAGAACCAATACGCCACTATGACCACGCCCACCCAGAAAATGCCCTCGAACCCGCCCTCGCCCAGGACCGCAATCACGTTCCTCTTCCCGATTGCATCAAGCCTGATCTTCATCACCTGATCCTTTGGAATGTAGTCTCTGTACGCGACAACCATGATTGCAGTGGTTAGGATTATGACAATGCCCAAGAAGAACAGCACTTGGTAGCTCAGGAGCCCGATCACCAGACCTCCGAGGAACGGTGCGAAGAAGGTCACGAGGGGCCAGACGAAGAAGAACGCGCCGTAAGTCACACCTCTGTCTCCTTTCTCCGTCATCTGTGCCATCAGAATGTTGAACGGGGTCCAGAAGAGCGGGTAGAAAAGGCCGAACATGCATCCGACGGCCAATGACAGGATGACGCCGTCCTTGACGAGCAGGAAAAGGGTGTACTCGCCTATCAGGAACGCGAGCCCGGCGAGCATCGCGTTCCTCGGATCCAGATGGGGCTTCCACGACATCCAGATGCTCACGAACATCGATATGAAGAACCCGAGTCCGAGGTAAATCGGCCCCTGCCAAAGGTCCAGCTTGAGCTCATTGAAGAGATATATCATGTTGAAGGACGCCGCGAAGGTGTTGCCGAACGCGAGCATCGTTTCGATGAGCATCAGGCCCGCGAACGCGCGCTTGTCCATGGAACCGGAAAAAGGAAGCCCCGCTTAAACCTTGTCCAGGAGGCTACTCCGGCTTCGTCCACTCCAAAATCTTGAGCTTCTTGTGCCCACCAGGCCCGCCCCGCTGCTCCCTGGCCTTCTGTATGCACTCCTCGCTATCGCAGACGAACGCTGCGAACAGGAAGCGTTTGGCCGGTTTTCCGCAGATCTGGCATTTCTCGCCTTCTCTCATCTCGTCCCACCCAACTGGGGCACTTCGTATCTAAGCTTGCGCCTCACCACACCGGCCTTCTTCGACAGCAGCCGCTTGCCGACCCTGGATTCGGAAAGAACAGCATAGAACTCGAGGTCCGCTCCGCACTCAGAGCATGTGCTTCCCGATTTGGGCGGCGCAGCACTACAAACGGGACATGCCCTGATGATTGCGAGCCTCGCAGATGAGCGAGCCCGTCCTCCGAGAAGGCCCTTGCTCATAAGCAGGTTGGCAGGCTGTTGCGAGATCATGCGTTCCGCAAGGCTCGGCATTGGCATCTTCCTTTCCAGAGGTCCCGCGGGGACCTCGAGCGCTGAGCCGAGGCCGAGAACAGCCTTTGGCGCAACCCATGTGAAGGCTCTCTTCTCGTTCGAACGTGCAAAATCAACCAGTCTCTGTCTCAGTGCGTTCAAGTTGCCTGTCTCGTCGAGGCCGTAGATTCGGCAGAGTATTCGGAGATCATCGACGTCGTCAAAGAGGATGATGTCGCCTTCGGGAACGACTTCGACGTGGTAGCGCTTGTAGAGCACGTATGCGTAGATGACCACGGCCACCAGCGCGAACAGAGAAACAGGGTAGGCATCATAGCCTAGGTCGAAGAAGACGGCCGACAGAGCAATGATGACGAGGATGACAACCAGCGAGAAAGCCCCCCATGCTTGCTTCGGCCTCATTCTCTCCAGATGAGAAGAACCAAGGCGCAGAATAAAGCTATCGTGACCTTGTGCTCATGCCCTGTCAAGAACCATGGAGAAATCTGCTGATCTGTATGAGTGCGTCAGCCAACCCAAGGAGATGATGTCCGCACACGAAGCATACTCTTCGATATTGTCCGGCCGGATGCCGCCTGAGATCTCGATCACCACATTGGCTTTTTCCTTCTTGAGCTCTCTCGAAAGCTTCTTCGCATCCTCTGGTGAGAAGTTGTCCAGCATGATGATGTCCGCGCCGTTCTCGAGCGCAATGTGAGCATCCTTGGCGCTCTCCACCTCAATCTCGATCTTCTTGGCGCGGCTTCTTTTCCTTGCCCTCACCAATGCCTCCCTCACGCCTCCAGCTATCCTGATATGGTTGTCCTTGATCAATATCGCGTCATCCAGGCCGTACCTGTGCGGGTCTCCGCCTCCGAGGACGACAGCCTTCTTCTCGAAAGCTCTGAACCCAGGCGTGGTCTTTCTCGTGGCAGCTATGCGCACCCTCGGGTTGATCTTCTTGCATCTCCTGACAAGGTCGTTCGTCAGGGTTGCGATCCCGCTCATGCGCATGACGAGGTTGAGAGCAAGCCTTTCGCCAGCCAATAACGCTCTAGCAGGCCCTTGAGTTTCGAGGACTACGTCGCCCTTCTTCACAGGGCTACCGTCTTTCCCGGCTCTCAGAACCTTTGCCCCGAGCTCCTTGAACACGTCGGACGCCTCTGATGCCCCCGCGAGAATGCAGTCCTGCTTAGCGATGATCCTGCCCTTGGCCTTGGCATCTGCGGGGATGACCAGCTCAGAGGTGATGTCTCCCGAACCGATGTCCTCGTTCAGGAACTCCTGGTACTTAGACCTCATCTGAGTAAACGGAGTGTTTCGGGGCTTAACTAGGTTTTCCTGAATGCCCAAATAGCTAGAGCGCGAACTTCTCGCCGTTCTTCGGGAGCAGGACCTCGAAACCCTCTGCTCTCAAGTCGCCTGCTAGTATCTCCCTTTGATCTCCGTGCATCAGGACTATCTTCTCCGGGGAACAGGCCTTCGCGAAGGCGAGGAGATCGTTGTGGCCTGCGTGTGCGGAGAAGTCGAACTTCCTGACCTCGCAGTTGACCCTCTCGCTCACGCCCTGGAAGTCCATCATCCCCGTCTCGATCAGCTTCCTGCCGTTGCTGCCATCGACCTGATAGCCGGTCAGGAGTATCGCGCTCTTCGGGTCGTTCCTGATCGCATCGATGTAATTGAGCACAGGGCCCCCATCGAGCATCCCGCTCGTTGTCACAACGACATCGCCCTTCAGAGCGCGGGAGCGTGCATGCACGTTCCTGACCTCCTTGGTCCTGTTGATGGCCTGCCTCAGCCTCTTCGCTGAGCGCATGTACTCCGGAAACCTGAGGTAGATGTTGTTGACAGTCTTGCCCATGCCGTCGAGCCAGAAATCGAGTTTGCTGTCCTTGAGAAGCAGCAGGATCTCCTGCGTGCGGCCGACCGCGAATGCCGCGATGAGCGCAATGCCACCTCTGTGAGTGACTTCCTCTATCTTCTTGAGGAGCGCGTATTCCGTCTTCAGCCTATCAGGGTGGTTCCTGCCGGAGTAAGTCGATTCCATGATCAGGTTGTCGCACTTGACGGGCTTCGCTCCGCTGACCAATCGGGTTTCGAGCGTGTGAATATCGCCCGTGACGAGGGTCGTCTTCTTGCCCGTGACCTCAAACATGGTCGCGCCTGGAATGTGTCCTGCGGAATGGGCTATTATCTGCGATTTCCCCGCATCGATCGTGTCGCCGAAGTCTATCTCGTCGAACCGCCTTCTCGCGATCTTGACGTCCTGTGTCGTGTACGGTTCAGGGTACCCCTCAGACGCGCCGATCTTGACGCTATCGTCCATGAGGAGTATTCCTATCTCCCTTGATATGCTCGTGGACACGATGTCGATGTCGTATCTCGATGTCAGCCAAGGTATCATCCCACAGTGGTCCAGGTGAGAGTGCGTGAGAAGCATGAGGTCAATCGGCGGACACGGCATAGGATACTGTGGCGGGTCCGTCGCCGTCATGCCATAGTCGAACAGGAGCCGTCTGTCCCCGCATCTGAGCAGGATCCCCAGCCTGCCAACCTCGTGGCCTCCGCCGAGGAACTCGCCTTCTATCGCCATCGGAGGAGGCCAATGGCTCTGACTATAATAGTATTGCGCCATCACCTGCTCTGGCCGGTGTCAGGGCTCGCCCGTCACCTGGACCATCAGCTCTCTTGTTCTGGGCTTGTTGTCGAACTCCATGAAGACTATCTGCTGCCAAGTCCCGAGGGCAAGGCGGCCATCTACGACGGGAACAGTCAACGAAGGTCCAACAAACGATGCGCGAATGTGTGAGTGGCCATTGCCATCTCCCCACCGCTGATGATGCTCGTAGTCGATGCCCTTTGGATACAACCTGTCCATGGCGTCTTGCATATCAGCGATGAGTCCGGGCTCGTGCTCAACGGTCGTCACAGCCGCCGTTGAACCTACAACAAAGACACACGCAAGCCCGTTCTTCACCTTGCTCGTTGAGACCAGCTCCTGAACCCGTGTCGTCACGTCTAAGATCTCGTCCCTCGCGGAGGTCTTCAATGTGATCCTGCCGTTTGCCGTCGTCAAGTCGCTCACCGGCGACGGCAATCGTTCTCACTCTCGATAACACTTTTCTCAGTTCGAGGATTGTGCCAGAATTGCGCACACAGGTATGGTATGTACCATCCATGTGATGTACAACTCGAGGCAAGAGATATATATCATGCATCTGCAATGATTGCCCTGCGAGTCATATGAGCTCAGATCATATGTACTTTGGCAGGCCTTTCAAGGCCTACAACGCGGACAGAAGAGTCTGGTTGACCTCGCCTTTCAGGGTCGAGCTCATCAAGACGGGGATTGACAAAGCAGGGAGCATCAACAGGCTCGCCCGAGAGCTCGGGTACCGTTCGAGGATCCACCCGGGATGGAGCGTCAGGCAGATTCTGGTGGGGGAGCAGCCGTTCCCGTACGAGAAGCTCGTGAAGCTCTCGGACTACGTCGGCTTTCCCATCGAGGAGGTCCTGCGCTACAGGACCGAGTCCGACCGGATAACGGTCGACAACACCAACGAGGCGCTGAGGAAGTGCGGCCTTTGGTGCTACCACGTCGCTAGGGTGCGGCTCCGCTAGCCCCCAAACCTCTGAATTACCCGGCCCGTTCTTTTCTTTCTTGTGCGATTGGCCAGATGCCTCGCCGCACGGGCTTCCGACGGAAACCATATATACGCACAACCATGTTGTCTCATTCATGGAATTCGAGTCGCAGTTGGCGCTGGCACTTCTCATCATAGGGATACTCATGATCCTGGCGGAGATATCGTCCCCAGGATCGTTCATACTGGTTCCAGCATCGGTCTTGATCGTGCTCGGGGGCGTGGGCCTCTTGTATCCAAAGTGGCTCCTGTCGTGGTATGCGCCGCTCGCAGCGGTTGTGATCACGGTGCCCATGACAGTCGTCGCGATCAAGCTGTACCAGAAGTTGGCGCCTCCCGCACCTCCTGAGACTACAGTCGCGACGTCTCTCATCGGGATGACCGGTGTGGTCGAGACAGAGGTGGTGCCGAACAGCCTCAGGGGGAAGGTCAGGATCGCCCACGACACTTGGAGCGCGACTTCGGACAGGGTCATACCCGTGGGCAGGAAAATCGTAGTGAAGGCGAGCGAAGGAGTGCATGTCACAGTCGAAGAGATGCCCTGAGGGCTCTCGAAGAACATAATGAGGAATGGAGAATAGAGAGGAGGGAGTAGAATGCCATCGGCAGCAGCGGTTGTAGCGTTGTTGATCCTAGCGTTGATAGTCGTCCTAGCTGTCCTTAGCAGCGGGATAAAGATCGTGCAGCCCTACGAGCAGGGCATATACATGCGGCTCGGGCGGTACATCAGGGTTCTGAACCAAGGTTTCAACATGGTCACGCCTTTGGTCAACACGGTCGTGAAGATAGATCTGAGGACGCAGGTGCTCGACGTTCCGAGGCAGGAGGTTATAACCAAGGACAACTCGCCGACCAATGTCGACGCGATCATCTACATCAAGGTCATCGATCCCGCAAAGGCGTTCTTCCAGGTCACGAACTATCGCACTGCTACGATCTACCTGGCCCAGACCACGCTCAGATCGCTCGTCGGTGACATGGAACTCGACGAGATCCTTTCCAACAGGCAGAAGATCAACCTGCACCTGAGAGACGTGCTCGACGAGGCCACGGACAAATGGGGCGTCAAGGTCGAGGGCGTAGAGATCAGGGAGGTCGACCCGGCAGGCAAGGTCAAGGACGCGATGGAGGAGCAGACCTCGGCTGAGAGGCTGAGGCGTGCAGCGATTCTCAAGGCTGATGGTCAGAAGCGTGCGGCCGTGCTCAACGCTGAGGGTGAGAAGAGAGCAAGGATCCTGCAGGCAGAGGGCATCAGGCAGGCGAAGATTCTGGAGGCGGAGGGCGAGAGGCTCGCGATCATACTGCGCAGCCAGGGTGACGCGCAGAAGCTGCGCATACTGAGCGTTGGCGCGTCGCCGCTTGACGCGAAGGCGTTGACAGTCCTCTCGCTTGACACGGTCAAGGCGATGGGCAGCGGCCAGGCCACGAAGATCATCTTCCCATTCGAGCTCACGCGCCTCATAGAGGGCGCCTCTGAGTACCTCGGCGTGAGCAGGCTGACGCCGGCGAGGGAGATCACGAAGCCTGAGGATGTCGAGAAGGCCGTGGGCAAGGCCGACACGATCCTCGGGCCGATCCCAACCCCAGCAGAGCTCAGGGAGGAGCTGAAGTCGCTCGAGCGGACAATGGAGGCCGAGAAGCTCGAGGCAGAGACCATTGCGGAGATCGCCCAGAAGGAGCGGCAGAAGAAGCTCAGGAAAGAGGATTGAGTCTCTCGCCCGGCAAACCCTTTTGAGCAAACCTCTTG
The DNA here is from genome assembly GCA_964407905.1 of uncultured Thermoplasmata archaeon. Classification (GTDB taxonomy): domain Archaea; phylum Thermoplasmatota; class Thermoplasmata; order UBA10834; family UBA10834; genus COMBO-56-21. Next base: position 6,731 of record CAYOXJ010000020.1, on the reverse strand, counting down.
ACTTGTTCTATCTTGCCTTAGTCATCAGCTCGTCTGCTGCCGCCTCAGCTTTCTTCGTGATCTTCTTCTCATCGACGGTCTGAATCACCCTGTTCCTCAGGACGAACTTCCCGTCGACAATCGTATCCCTGACTGCATGGCTCGGGCCCGCGTACACCAAGTTCGCTACGACGTTGTCAGTCCTCGTCGGCACCATCGAAGGCATCGAGCAGTCCAGGATGACGAGGTCGGCCTTCTTCCCGGGCTCTATCGAGCCAAGTTCTTTCTCGGCTCCCAGCGCCTTGGCGGCCTCGATTGTCGCCATGTCCAAAGCTGCCTGCGCCGATATGACGCCTGCGTCCCACCTGAACGTCTTGTGAAGCAACGAGGCGAACTTCATCTCGAGGAACATGTCGAGCCCGTTGTTGGAGGAGCACCCGTCTGTCCCGAGACAGACGCTGACGCCCTCTTTCAACATCTCAGGAACGGGCGCAACGCTACCGCTCGCGAGCTTCATGTTCGATGTGGGGCAATGGGCAACGCTCACACCTGCCTTTGCCAGAAGCCTCACTTCATTGATTGTCAGCCACGCCGCATGAGCAGCGACATCTCCTCTGGACAAGAACCCGATCTCGGACAAATGCTCGGCCGGACGCTTGCCCTTCTTCTTCTGGAATTCATACACCTCGTGCCTCGTCTCAGAGATGTGGTAATGGCAGAACGTGTTCTCCCTCGCCGAGAGGTCCTTCGCCTCCAGCAGCGTCTCATCGGAACAGACATAGACGCCCTGAGGCGCGACGACAGGTCTGATCATGGGCTTGTTCTTGTGCGACCTGAGGAATCCCTCGCAGTTCTTGATGGGTTTCCCCTTCTGGGTCGTGAACTTCTCGTCAAGGACTGCCCAGCCAAGATATCCCCTAAGGCCGACCTCCTCGACGCTCTTTGCTATGATATCTTCGGAGTAGTAAAGGTCCAGAAATGTTGTTGTGCCCGATCTGGCCATCTCAAGGCATCCAAGGGCAGCGCCTATTGCGATGTCGTCTGGCGCGCGCCTCGCGTCGATGGCAAATGTCCTGTCTAAGAACTTCTCCAGCTTGACGTCGTCCGCGACGCTCCTCATGAGGGCCATCGCCACGTGCGTGTGACAGTTGATCAGCCCGGGCATCACTACGCAGCCCGTCGCATCGAGAACCTCGTCGGCCCTCGACTTGACGTGTCCGACGCCGGAAATTCTGCCATTCTCGATCAGCACGTCCCCTTTGAGTACCTCCCTCTTCCAATTCTGGGTGACAATGAGGCCGCCCTTGACCAGAATGCTCAGATCCATCCGCCTCCCGGGCCCGGAACGGTATTAAGGGCACCAAGCATTAAGGCTTCGCAACCATGGCCGTCATAACATTCCTCGGGACTGGCGGAGGACGTTTTGCGACGATATATCAGGCGAGGGCTACGGGCGGGATCTACCTCGAGGACCAGAGGAACCTGCACATCGACCCCGGCCCTGGTGCGCTCGTGCGTATGCGTTCCGTCGGCCTCGATCCTCTGAACACTCATGCGATCCTCATCTCTCACTGCCATCCGGACCACTACATGGATGCGGAGATCCTCATCGAGGCTATGACCGAGGGCGGGACCAGAAAGCAGGGCGTGCTCCTGGCGAGCACGAGCGTCATTGAGGGCAACGGCGACTTCGGACCTGCAATCTCCAAGTATCATCTTTCCAAACCAAAGGTCGTCAAGGTGATGCAGCCGTTCTCAAAGGTGAGCCTCAGGCCTCTGGAGATAGCCGCGACTCCGACCGCGCATTCCGATACGAGCTCCGTGGGCTTCAGGATCCAGACTTCCGGCGGGATCGTGTCATACGTTTCGGATACCCAGCTCGTAGAGCAGGTGATCAAGGCTCACAGGCACTGCAGAGTGCTGATCGCCTGCGTCACTCGTCCGCTGGGCCAGAGGATACCTCATCATCTGAGCACGGAGGACGCTGGCTACTTGATTGAAAAGGTGAAGCCTGAGCTTGCGGTGATAACTCATTTCGGCATGCGAGTCATCCAGGAAAATCCGGAGACGCAGGCGAAGTGGATCGAGGAGCGTTCCGACGTGAAGACGCTCGCTGCGAGGGACTTCATGACCCTGGACCTGAAGAAGGATGCGATTGCAGTCGCGGACAGGATAAGGAGCGCGGCATAGAGTTGGCTACAGTCTCTGAGGCTTCCGCGCGGCTTTTTCAGAAGGCACAGGCGCATTCGCCCTCTGGTTCATCTTGGCGCAGAAGTCGCAAGCAGTTATCATACCACGGAATATGTTGCAGTCCCGCTCAGAACACATATCGTCCCATCCCCGCTCTCTGCGGATACAATTAGGTTATGAGATATTAAAGATTCATGATTGCACGCAGTTGAAGCGTCGCTTCCATTGCGAACAATTGCTCTGCACAACAATTATCTACTGTTGTTGGTTTGGAGTCGTGTGATGCCGCACGCGAAGCTTGGCAAACCCGAGACGGAGAGAATCAGGGAGCATGTGCGATCACACACGGTCACGGTCGCGGTCATTCGCACAGAGAAGACTCCCTCGGAGATCGAGTCCGTCGTGAACGACATGGGCAAAGCATGCGGCGTCAAACCGGTCAAGATCATGTTTTCCCCGACCTCCGACTTCGGACTTGCAGAATTAAATTCGAATGACAGAATTTTAGCCCTGGTCTTGGTCGGAGGAGACCGAACGGAACTGGTCGGTGTCTCCGGAACCGACATGGCGTTCATACGCGACCTCGAAGGTGCCATATGCATGTCGAACATCCAATCCGGCGTGATCAGGAACGGGCTCTGACCTACAACGAGAGGCCTTCTCCAGTAGTAGGTACAGGTAGAGCCAGTATCCCAGAAACACTCATATACAAGCTGTGAGTAGGTAATAGCTGGTGTCGGGAGGTTGGTGGCTCAACTTTCCTCCTAAGCAAGTGAATTCTAACAATCCCCACCACACCAGCCTTCGGACACCATTTCTTTGGTCTTTGCGCCTGACCCCCCTCTTATCATCTGATTTTATTATCAATGGGGCTCATGTTATCTCGGGTACGATGAGCGTCGAGTCCGAAGTCCTCAAGGAGATCCGGCCATCCCCTTCCCAGAACAGGAAGGTCGAGGCTGTCGTCGAGGAGCTTTCGGAGAAGGTCGTCCAGGAGGCTCGCAAGCTCAGGGCTCATGTGGAGCCGATGCTCGTTGGTTCCGTTGCCAAGGGAACTCACCTAAGGGATCCTGATATCGACCTCTTCATGCTGTTCCCGGAGAGCACGCCTCTCGATCAACTGAAAGAGTCAGGGCTGGAGATAGGTCGCAGGATCATAGGCGGCCGGGAGCACTACGCTCAGCACCCCTATGTCAGAGGCTTGTACAAGGGCTTCCAGGTAGACCTCGTCCCCTGCTTCAGGATCAGGGATACGAGAAAGAAGATGAGCGCTGTGGACCGCACTCCGTTTCACACGGAGTTCATCAAGAAGAACCTGAGGAAGGAGATGGCAGACGAGGTGCGCTTGCTCAAACGTTTCATGAAGGGCGTCGAGTGCTACGGCGCGGAGGCGAAGGTGCAGGGATTCTCCGGCTACCTTTGCGAGCTCCTGATCATGCGCTTCCGCTCGTTCAGGGCAGTGCTCGAGGCGGCCTCGCAATGGACCGTCGGAGTAGCTCTCGAGCTTCCAGGTTATCCGGGTAATGAGTTTCCTGAGCCGATGACCTTCGTGGACCCTGTCGATCCTTCGAGGAATGTGGCATCTGCGGTCGCGCCTGAGACTCTCCTGAGGTTCATACTAGCGAGCAGGGAGTATCTCGCATCGCCGAACCGGAAATTCTTCTTCCCGGCTGCGAGAGAGGTCTGGAGCGCCAACAGGATCAAGGAGGTCGCAGGTGTTCGTGTCAACAACCTGGTCTCGCTGACGTTCCAGAAACTGGGCCTCATCGACGACGTTGTCTATCCTCAGCTGAGGAAGTCATTGAGCGCAATCACCGCCCTCCTGGAGAGGGCGGACTTCGAGGTCGAGAAAACATCGATACATGTTGATGATATGACGCATCTTCTCGTCGAGCTATCAGCTATCTCTCTGCCCAAGGACAGAAGGCATAGGGGCCCACCTGTGAACTCGGAGAACGTCAAGGAGTTCCTCGCGAAGTGGAATTCCTTGGGCACATCCACTCCGTATACTGAGTCCGGCAGATGGTACGTCATGGCCAGGAGGGAGTACGACCGTGCGGATGAGCTGCTCAAAGCGAAGCTCAATGACATACCTCTGGGCAAGGACGTGAAGAAGCTCCGAGGCCACGAGATTGAGAGCGGTGAAGCCCTCCTGAGCGAGAGGCACCTTGCAGCGCTGACGCATCACTTCGATGAGAAGATGCCCTGGCAGAGATGACCGCGGAGGCGGCCTGCTACTGCACCACTGGCAGTGAGGTTCTTGGGTAGAAGGTCTTCTCGTTGTCCACTTTGTCGACTGCGTGGATGTAGAACATGAGGCTGGTGGAAGAACCAAGCTGGTCGCCGGTGAGTGAATAGCCGTACCTGTTGTCTCCAATCGCCTCCATATCAGTATAGTCCAATGCAGTGCCCAGCGAAATCCGCACGGACTTGAGAGCACCATTGTCCGTGATGCGAGCGGTGATGTTGATGGTGTAGTTCTCGTTCGCGTGAATGAGCGTGCTGAGTTCCTCATCCCACAGGGTCACCCATCCATAGACACCCTGTGTGGATATCCACTCGTACTCCACACCAGTGAGGTTCGTTCCAGCTCCCTGCGGCCTCTCCACCCACACTATTACCTTGTCAATCGATGGTTTTGAGTTGTCTGAGAACGGCGCGTTCAACATCAAGACCCAGACCGCCAGGAACGTGAAGAAGTAGGTTCCTATGTTTCCAGCCCAGTTCCTTTTCGTGAACGACTTAACGTCCACCTTCAGCAGCGGGTACACCCACTTGAGCGAGAATATGCCCAGTATGACGAGGAGGAAGGCAACGCCCAGCAGGTCCCGGCTGACCATAGACACCAGTCCGGCGACGACGCCCATCAGACCGGCGTAGCCGATCGTGTACAGAGCGATCCTCGTGTTCCTGAGCTCTTGCTGCAGGAACTCCTTCTCGCTGAACTCCGGAGGCCTGAACTCGTACTCCTCCTCTTCTACCTTCTCCTTCTTTCTCTTCTTGGCCATTCCGCTCCTCGAACGACAAGGGCTATTTAATATCTTTCTGGTTTGACACGATGGTGTTGCGTTCTCGTCTGGCTCGGGCCAATTCGTCCTTGATCTCAGTCCTCACGAGACCGTTGCGGTGAACACTTTCGGATACCTCTAATCAATACCCTTATATTCTGAGCTAGGGGTGTAGAACCCGCAGGTGTTGAGCGCGCATGTCCGAGGAGGATATTGAGAAGCTACCTGGAGTAGGGCCGGCGATCCTCGAGAAGCTCAGAGAGGCTGGCTACAATGATCTCATGATGATTGCCGTCGACTCGCCCAGAAACCTCGCGGAGATCGCGGAGATAGGCGAGGCCACAGCGGCGAAGATCATCGCCGCCGCGAAGAAGGCGGCAGATGTGGGGGGCTTCGAGACCGGCGACGTCATACTCGAGCGCAGGAAGAGCGTCGCCAAGCTCACTTCGGGGTCGAAGGCGCTCGACGAGCTCATGGGAGGAGGGTTCGAGACCCGCGCCATCTCTGAGTTCTTCGGTGAGTTCGGGTCAGGCAAAACGCAGCTCTGCCATCAGCTCGCCGTGAACTGCACGAAGCCGCTTTCCGAAGGAGGCCTGGAAGGACATACCGTCATGATCGACACCGAGCAGACCTTCAGGCCAGAGAGAATAACCCAGATGGCGGAGGCTGCGGAGCTGGACCCAGACGAAGTGCTCAAGAAGATACATGTCGCGCGCGCGTTCAATAGCCATCATCAGACCCTGCTCGTCGAGAAGGCTCACGAGATGGCGAAGGAGTTCCCTGTGAGGATGCTTGTCGTCGACTCGCTCACAGCGCACTTCAGGGCGGAGTACATAGGCAGAGGTGCGCTCGCGGAGAGGCAGCAGATGCTCAACAAGCACATGCACGATCTTCTGCGGTTCGGCGATATTCACAACGCTGTCATCGCGGTGACGAACCAGGTCGCAGCGAAGCCGGATGCGTTCTTCGGAGATCCTACGAGGCCCATCGGTGGCCACATTGTCGGGCACACTGCCACTTTCAGAATCTACCTGAGGAAGAGCAAGGGCGGGAAGCGCATCGCGAGGCTGATAGACTCGCCCAACCTGCCCGAGGCGGAGGCGGTCTTCCAGGTGAGCGAGGCGGGCATAAGCGATTGATGCGAAGGGTTAATCATCTGCGGGGATTGTGTCCGCACCGTGAGGCTCCTTCTAGAGCTGTCGATGGAATGCGAGTCGCTCGCCCGGGCGGAGGCGATTGCCGGAGCTGCGGCTCTCGGAGGTAGGCCTCGTGTGGTGGACGAGGAGCCCGGAGTGTTGATTCTTGACACCGACGTTGATCCCAAAGCACTAGCCTCCCGTCTCGGATTGTGTCATCATGTGAGCGAATGGCTCAGCTCTTGTGTTAGGGGCCAGGTTGGGAAATGTGCCATTGAGCTGTCCGTCGAGGGGCCCGTTCGCGTGCGTTCCACTAAGGTCGGCGAACAGATTGTTGACTTGGCCGCGACCACGCGAAAGGTCGGAGCAATCATCGGCCGGTCAGTTGGAGTAGACCTGCACAGGCCGAAGAGCGATG
>CAYOXJ010000019.1:0-13707 GCA_964407905.1 uncultured Thermoplasmata archaeon | reverse complement strand
TCGCTTGGCGAGTACCAGAAGAGCGCACCCAGGAAGTCCTTTTTCGGCGGATTCAGGAAGGGCGACTGAACAAAAGCTTATTATCCAAGGCCGCGTAGATACCGTCCAGATGAAGGTAATAGGCCTCCTGACAGATGACCCTAGAACATATTTTGAGATGCTGGAAGCCCTGAGGGAGCAAGATCTGGAATTCGTATCGTTAGATTTCGGAGACCCCGTGCCCGCGAACATCGGGGTCATCATAACCACTGAGAATGAGAGAGACAGGGTTCAATGGGACAGGATTGTGACCGATCGAGATCCCGACGATGCGATTGCCCGAGCGAAGAGGATGCTGTTGGGTGAGAGCGCTGTAAAAGAGCTGACGATCGGCATCGATCCAGGCGTGAGGCCTGGCTTCGCGATTCTAGGTGATGGCGTAGTTCTGCAGCGGTCTCTGGCCCCTTCGCCGGAAGCGGTCAAGGAGATGGTCGAACAGGCCGCCAAGGAATACCCTTCCGCGAACGTTCTAGTGAGGATAGGCAACGGAGACAGGACGAACCGAAACAGGATCTTCAACACGATCTGGGACGAGGGACATGTTGTGGAGATAGTTGACGAGAGGAACACGACCAAGCGCTCCCATACTCCGGACGAAGATGCCGCGGTCGAGATCGCCATGACACCTGGGTACAGGCCCAGGAAGAGGCAAGAGGTGGAGCCGTGTCCTGGAGAGATAAGGAACATCCAGAGGCTGAGCAGACTAGAGAGCTGCGGCTCGGTCACCGTTTCCAAGGAGTTGGCGAAGAAGGTCGCTCTGGGCGAGATGTCCCTGAGCGACGCGATTGAGCGACAGAAGAACGGAAACGATGTGCACTAGAACAGGTGTTTGCTCGTCACCTTTGCGCTTCCAGCTACACCACATGTGATTGTCGGGATTCCCAAGCCCCTGATTCTCTCTTCTACTTCGTCGACCGAATTCGGATGAGTGTTGACGTAGACTGTGGCGCCTGTATCGATTGAGAAGTATGCTGGAACTCCCTCCGAACGCATCTTTTTCACTTCGAGTATGACCTTGACTGTCTCCGGCCTCCACAGGATCATCTCATCGAGTCCAGTCATCGTGATACCATGTAGTATGAGCGAATCCCTCTCGGCGAGCATGCCTATCTTGTCGATGTCCCTCTTCCTGATTGCGCTCTCCATCTCGGCGAGAGCGCCGTGAACATAAGCGAGGCGCGAATGGAAGAAGGGCGATCCGAGGACCGCCTTGTGGGCGCTCTCGGTCGTCTTGCGTGCAGGAATCAGTGCGACGACGATGCCCATCTGAAACTCCTCCGAGGCGATCTGGTACGAATAGGACTCCTCGTCGTCGTGCCCAGCCTTCCATCTAGAGAACGCTCCCGTCACGGACCTCGACGCTGAGCCAGCCCCTCTTCGAGCGATGGTCGAGATCCGTTCAAGGTTCAGCTTCAGCCCAGCTGCCCTGCATGAAGCCATCGCAAGAGCAGCGAACCCCGACGCGGAGGCACCAAGACCAATGTTCGAAGGGAAGTTGTTCTCTGATGCCATCCTGAACTTGCTGTCAATTCCGCTTCTACGCCTGACCTCGTCCACCACCGCGACAACACGGTCCAGTTCCCTGCCCGATAGCCGCCTCCCATCGACGGAAGCACTGTCCCTCTTGAACCGACCGAACTCGATTGTCGTGTGGGAGGCCGTTGGAAAGGTCGCCACCGAGATGGAATCGTGAAAGGGGATTCTCAGGTTCTCATCCTTGAGGCCATGGTACTTGATCAGCCCCTGAATCGGATACGCAATAGCGGAGCCCTTCATCGCGGAACCTCAGACATCGAACAGCACCGTGATCGTGCCCTTCCTATCATCGAACTCCAACCTGTGATATGCAACACCTTTGACGATAGCTCTCTTCGGATGTCTCCGTTCGTCGAACTTCTCTCCCTTGACGACAGCCTCCAGCGTCTTCCCATCTGTCTTGACCTTGAACTCGCCGAGGACCAAGTCCTCCGCGTCATGGACATAGAGCAGTTCCTGGAGGAAGTCGACCAGAAGCTGCTCTCTGCTGTTCGCATGCAGAACCACCTTGAGCTCGCCCTTCGGCCTGACCTTCGTGACGTCTGTTATCTGGTCGAACATCGCGAATGCCGCATTCGAGAACCGCTCCTCGAGATTTCTTCCGTGAACCTCGACCATCGCATCTGCCGTGTGCTCGAGCAGCTTGTACTTCACATGATGGAAAAGGCCTGTGAGTGATATATCAACTTGCCCGCACGACCTTGTTGAAATAGTCGCACAGGCGAGACACTCTGCACAGACTGCACTTCGGCTTCCTGGCCTGGCAAATCGCACGGCCGTGCTCTATCAGGTTAATGTGGAAGTTGTAGAACTCCTTGACAGGGACCAGCCTAGCGAGTTCCACCTGGGCCTTCTCTCTGGAAGTCCCCTTGCCGATCAGGCCGATACGCCTCGTGACTCTGTGGACATGAGTATCAACCGGAAATGCTGGCATCTTCAGGGAAAACAGCAGGACGATGCTCCGCGTCTTCGGGCCAACCCCCTTGATATGCGAGAGCCAAGCATCAGCGTCCTGAGGAGACAGCTTCCGCAGGAAGTCCAAGTCGAGCTTCCCGCTAACGCGCTTGATGTGCTCGAGGGCCCCAAGAATCCTCTCAGCCTTGATATCCGCCAGGCCGCCGGAACGAATGATGTCCGCTATCTTGCTCGGCCTCTCCCCCATCATCAGGTTCCACCTCGGATATTCCTTCTTCAGCGCCCTGTAACTCCTGTAGGAGTTCCTGTCCGTCGTGTTCTGAGAGAGAATGGTTTCGATGAGCGTGTCGAGCGGATCCTCCTCGCCTTGCGCCACTTTGCGGCCATAGAGCCTTGTGAGTATGCCGTCAATCTCGGCTGCCTTCCGGCGTAGGCCCTTGGACTTCATGTTGAACCACAACGGTGAGAATCGATTGGACACAAATACTATGCGCCAGCCTCAGACGATGATGGCATGTTGGCCGTGAAAGCTTTTATATCACCCTGCGGTTAGATTCGCACCGTGAATATCTGCGTCATTGGCTGTGGTGCCATCGGTACGACAATCGCACGCGCGATTGAGGAGCTGCCCGAGGTGCAGAAGGTTTACCTGACAGACCGATCGAAGGAGTGCGCCACCCGATTGCAGGAGAGGCTCACCAAGGTGAAGTACGTCCCGGATATCGTTCCGATTCTGACTGACATCAGGCTCGTTGTAGAAGCCGCCAGCCAAGACGCAGCGAGATATTACGCGCCACTAGCTTTGTCCGCAGGTGTGGAGGTCCTGATAATGAGCGTGGGCGTTTTCCAGGATGAGGAGTTCCAGACCGACGCATTCAGACTGGCCAAACGCAAGGGCGCCAGAATCTACCTGCCGAGCGGAGCAATCGGTGGCATAGATGCTCTCTGCGCAGCGAGTCTCGAGCACATTGATGAGGTGACGCTGACGAGCACGAAACCCCCGTCCGCTTTCGTCTCCAACCCATATTTGGAGTCCAAGGGCATCAAAGCCTCGGAGCTGAGAGAAAGAACTGAACTGTTCAATGGCTCCGCAAGAGAGGCTGTCAAGCACTTTCCGCAGAACATCAATGTCGCTGCCACAATCTCTCTCGCAGGCATCGGCTTCGAGAAGACCCGCATAAGAATAGTCTGCGATCCGCAAGTCCAGACGAACGAGCACCACCTCAAGGCGAAGGGCAAGTTCGGGGAACTGGACGTGGTTACAAGGAACGTTCCGTCCCCGAAAAACCCCAAGACGAGCTACCTCGCAGCGTTGTCCGCAATATCCGCAATAAGAAAGCTGGCTGGAAGCGTTTGGGTGGGCGTGTAGCCGCATCAGCATTTTATACGCTCAACGTGTTTCGCGCAGATGTTGTGATACTGTGGTCACGAAGGAAAGGAAGATGTTCTCCGTCCTGAAGGACGAGGTCGATGCGGTTGTTCTCATGAACGGGACGGAGCCCAACCTGGATCTCAGCTTCTTCTACGCAACAGGCATCGCGAGCGGCATTTTCGAGGGGTGCTTGGCAGTCATCCGGCCGAGAGGAGTGGAAATGATCGTCTCTGAACTGGAAGAACTGAGCGCAAGACGGGCAGGTGTAAGGACCACAGTGTACCACTCCGGCAAGGACAAGGATCAGCTTGTGAAAAGGCGCCTGAAAGAGTTCGACAGGATTGGGGTGAATTCGGAGGAAGTCACCCACGCGAACTTCAAGTACATCAGGAAATGCGCTTCGGGAGCACGGTTGGTGGATGTATCGAAGAGAATCGATGAGGCACGTATGATCAAGGACGAGGATGAGATCGACCGGATCAAAAAGGCTTGCGACATTGCCTCGAAGACAGCCGATGCGATACCGGACATCATTCGCATCGGACAGACCGAAACCGAGGCCGCAGCTGAGCTGAACTACAAGATGATGAGGCTCGGTGCGGCTGGTCCTTCCTTCTCGACAAACGCCTCTTTTGGAGCATCCACTGCAGAACCGCACTATGTGCCGGCATCAAGACGGCTCAAGAGAGGGCAGCTGGCACTTTTCGATTTCGGAGCGTCTTTCAAGCGATACGTTTCGGACATAACGAGGACTTACGTGGCATCGCCCCCGAACTCAAGGCAGAGGGAGATGTACGGGATTGTCCAACGGGCTCAGCTTGCAGCTTTGGATGCAATCCATGACGGAGTGCATGGGAAAGACGTCGACGCGGCTGCTCGAAGCATAGTTGACAACTCGAAGTACAAAGGCAAGTTCATCCACAATACAGGACATGGGCTAGGCGTCTGTGTGCACGATCCTGGCTACATATCATCGGCCCGAGATATGATTCTGAGAGAAGGAATGGTTCTGACAGTCGAGCCTGGCGTATACGTGAAGAACTTCGGCGGAGTGAGAATAGAAGATGACGTCCTGGTGACCAAGAGTGGCTGCAGGATTCTGACATCGGCCTCGAAGGAATTCAGAAGCATCTAGAGGACGGTCAACAGGTTCACGTCAAACGCCCGTCGTGCGATCTCGTCAACGACGTATATCAGGACAACGGCGATCAACGAGACGACAATCGATGCAAGCCATTCGTCCGAAACGGTCATCTCCTCGACAAGAATGAACCGAACCACAATTATCAGGATGACAAAGGCCAGCAGCAGCCCCAGATCGCCAAGTTCGAAACTTCCGGCGGCATCCCTGAACACTGGGATGACAACGACAGCTATTAGCGATACAACGAGTATCCTGAGCAGATAAGTCCCGTTCATGGTCCAGTCCTGCCCGACTATCCCCCCACTGATATAGAATATGAGTGCCACAAGTACTATAGCGAGAATCAGGAGCACCAGTTGCCCTAGGTCCATCTGACCACCGGCCAGTGTACCGCCTCATGTCGAGATATTTCTTTCGACTAGTACTTACGCGGCTTCGCGATTATCTCCCTGACCTGCAAGTTGAAGAATCCATTAGCGTGGGCAGGCCTGATAATGCACGCGGTATCTGCACCGCTATCAGTACCAGCAACGGCCACTACCTCGAGCTCGCCACAAGGTATGGCACCATTGTCAGCAGCCATCACAGTGATTTCAACGCACACCTTCATTCCCTGCCCGAACAGAGAGCGTATCGTCTCGGCGATGGACTCGACCCTCGAGGCTCCGCCAAGTTTTCGCGTTATCGACCGCTCGATGCCGGAGAGCACGTGAGAGGCCCGAACTATTTTCGCGCCAGCCTTCCGAAGTCCCGCCTCTGCCTCGGCGCTCATCTCGCACTCGCCCTCCTTCTCAGAGCCGCAGTGCGACGTCACGATGACAATGTTTGCGCCCGTATCCCTGAGCTTCGCAATCGCTTTCTTTCCTGTGTCACCCGTGCTGCTCGCGACAACGACGTGCTTGATCCCGTCTCTCTTGACCCTCTCAGCAACCGCATCCAAGACATCTGCTGTGTTCTTCTTCCCGGGAGACTCGAAATAGAGGACTGATGACCGCGCCATGAGAACCCCGGGACAAAATACGCTGGCATCCATAAAGGGATTGCGCATCGGTGAGCTCGAGACAGAAGCCAAATCTTATCTATGGCCACCCTGTTTCATGCAGCCGTGGCCATATTCTATAACGAGGAGTTTCTCTGCCATGTGCAGGACCCGTTTCACCCCGAATCTCCTGACAGGCTGAGAGGGATTATTCAGAAGCTTAGTGAGCATGGCCTTTGGAAGAACGTGATACCCTCCAAGACTGCAAGGCTGGAGACGCTCAAGCTCGTCCACGACGAGGATTACATTGACTTCATCAAGACTTGTGGCGAATGCGCGATCACCCTGGACACGATGGTGCACCATGAGACGTATGGAATCGCGGCGCTCTCTGCTGAGTGCGCGGTTGATGCGGCGAAGTACTCGAAGGAAGAAGGTAAGCCCGCATTCGCTCTCACCAGGCCACCAGGGCATCACGCGGGCAAGGACTATGGCATGGGGTTCTGCTACTTCAACAACATCTCAATCGCGGCCAGATGCCTGCTGAAGCACGGGGATAAGAAGATCGCAATCGTCGACGAGGACGTGCACCACGGCAATGGCACGGAGGAAATCTTCGCCACGGATCCGAACGTCCTGTACATATCGACACACCAGAGCGGCACGTTCCCAGGGACTGGTCAGGTGGACTACGTGGGAGAGGGCGAGGGGGAAGGGTTCACGGTGAACATGCCCTTCCCGTCCGGGAGCGGAGATTCGACGTTCGATACTGCCTTCTCCGATGTTATCAAGCCGATACTCACTCAGTTCAAGCCTGACGCGATACTCGTCAGCTGGGGAGCAGACACGCACTACAAGGACATGCTCGCTTCCCTGGTCCTCTCTTCGGAAGGGCATGTTGGGCAGGCGGCGGAGCTGATGAAGCTGGCAAGAATATGTGGCAACAGAATCACGTTCATGCTCGAGGGCGGGTACTACGTGCCAGCTCTCGCCGAAGTAGTCGCAGGTGTCATAGGCCTTGTGGAGGGAGTTGATGTGCCGCTGGAGTTCACTGACATAGTGGACAACAGCTGCCTCGGCAGGAGCACGATAGTGCGCTGCAAGCAGATAGCGTCCCAGTACTGGGACCTATAGCGTCGCTGGCTTCACCCTTCTCAGATCCAGGTGTTTCTCGTGCTCCCGCTTCACGTTCTTCTCGAGCATATCCAGGAGCGAATCCGTGGTCCTGTAGAGGTCCCAATCAGTTGCGTTCGCGTAGAACAGACTCCTCTCGGTCGTGAGGCGTGCCCTGAGGCTGTACTTGCTCCTCATGCCCTCGTGGTGGTAGGTCGTGATGTGGACCGTGAAGACCTTCGGTGCGTGGATCTTGTCTATCCTCTTCATCGACTTCTCAATCAGACCGTAGAGAGTGTCGTAAACATCTGGATCCTCTTCGTCGAGGCCAGTGATCTGCACATAGACTCCCTCTCGCTTTTTCAGGCTGATGATCTGCTCCATCAGGTCTGCTTGGGAGACGACCCCAATGAGCTTGCCATCCTCTTGGACGAATACGGTGGAGAGACCTCTCTCGATCATCAGATTGGCCACCCTGCCAGCAGTGTCCCTTGGTGACACGAATATCGCTGGGCGGCTCATTACGCTGCCAACACTGACCTCAGCGGGCTCCTTCTCGCCCCTTAACTCGTTCGGGGGCCTCGCTGAGCTCTTGGGTGACCACAGGACATCCATGACTTCGGGCATCCCAATGGCTCCGACGAGCCTGTTGGCTTCGTCCACGACCGGAAGGGTCTTCTCGTCAAGTCCTTTCATCAGTAGCTGCGCCTTGCGGACCGTCTCCTTCTCAGTGACCGCCTGAGGGTTGGTGGTCATGAATGTTGAAACGGACTTGTCCCTCAGCTCATCGACCTTGGTGTCTATCTTGATGATATCGGTCCTCGAGACAAAGCCTACCATCCTACTGGCCCGTACGACGGGTGCCCCTCTAACGCCAGAGGACATCAGCTCCTCAGCCGCGTTCGTCACCGTCATGTCCTCTTCGAGCCTGGGACAGGGGACCATGACTTGCTCGACCTTGGTGGAGAGCGGGACGTTCCGCCTTGCCAAGAAAGAAGAATAGCTGACAAGCCCCGCGGGCTTGCCGCCTTCGAGAACAGGCACCTCTCTCAGATGACCCCTCTTCATTCTTGCGATGACGTCCGAAATGGTCTCTCCCTTGGTGGCGGTGACGGCACTCGAGCTCATAACATCCTTCACTAGAAGCTTCTCGATCTCGATCCCCTTCAAATCAAACACACCCACTCAGGATTCCGCTGTTCAAAAACACCGTTGAAACCCATGCGGTTTTCGCCTAAGCAATTACCCTCTCTAAATACTTTCTATGATGTGTTAGGTTCGGCAGTCATTTATATCGAACGTTCAATCTGGTACAACGTAGCGGAAGCACGTCCGAAGCTCTGCCGCGGCTGGGAACGATGGGGGCTTGAAGGTTGGTAGGAAACTCGGGCGAGTCCGGTTGTCTGCGCAGATATGTTTCCGCGGGCGACAGCTGCGCAAGCACGGGCCAAATCGGAGGAAGTCCCCGAACCGTGAGCGGAATGGGGTTCCACACGCTCGACGATTTTGATGTGTGTGGCAGAAGGGTGCTTCTGAGGATTGACATCAACTCCCCCGTTGATGAGAGGACCCTCAGGCTCGAGGACGGGTCAAAGATTGGGTCTTCCGTTCCAACCATTAGAGAGCTCTTGGACAGAGGGGCGAGGGTGGCGATCTTGGCACACCAGGGCAGGCCTGGAGACTACGACTTCATCCCGCTGAATGAGCACGCCTCCTATCTCACGCAGTATCTCGGCAGGAAGGTCAAGTATGTGGACGACCTCCTCGGGTCCTATGCTCTGAAGATGATCGACGGTCTGGGAGACGGGGATGTGATACTCCTGAAGAACGTCAGGGATTTCCCCGAGGAACAGGCGAAGAAAGCCCCCGAAGAGCACGCTGGGTCGAAGCTGGTGAAGACTCTCGCGCCCAAGTTCGTGCTGTTCGTGAACGACGCGTTCGGGTCGTCCCACAGATCGCATGCATCCCTGGTCGGGTTCACGCCTGTCTTGCCTTCAGCTGCCGGAAGGCTTATGGAGAAGGAGGTCAAGACGCTCACGCAGGTGATCCACCACCCTCACAGACCTTCGACATTCATCTTTGGTGGCACCAAGTTCGCTGACGCGTTGCCGATTATCGAGAATCTTGCGGACCGCTCCACCGTGGACAATGTCCTCATAGCTGGCCTTGCGGGCTATGCCTATCTTTCGATCCTTGGCCAGAACATCGGCTCATTCACGGAGAAGCTCGTGAAGAAGGACATCACTCCCGAGGTGGAGGAGCAGGCAAAGAAACTCTTCGTGAAGCACAAGGCCAAGATACACCTGCCCGAAGATGCTGCTGTCGACGACGGTGGTAGGCGCAAAGAGTACGCGATGGCCAACGTGCCCCAGGATGGCGCAATTAAGGACATCGGGTCGGCAACCATCAGGAAGTTCTGCGATGTCGTGATGAGGTCCAAGACAGTCTTTTTGTCCGGGCCTCCAGGGGTGTTCGAGAAGGATGAGTTCTCCAAGGGCACCTCTGATCTCTTCGAGGCAATCGTGTCTTCGGAAGCGTTCTCTGTTCTCGGCGGCGGGCATTCCAGTGCCGCGGCCAACAAGCTCGGAGTCAAGGACAAGTTCTCCTACGTCAGCACAGGGGGAGGCGCGCTGGAGAGGCTGATGCTCGGCAGGGAGATGCCTGCCGTCGAAGCGCTAAGGGCCTCCGCGAAGAAGTTCTAGCCGTAAGGGAAGCCCTTGCTGGCCCCACCACCGAGGATCGTTCCGCCGATTGAGCGTGCCCTGATCAGGCCGCGAAGAGGGACGCCGTCGATCTCGTTCAGGCTGCTCTTGTTGACGATTACGAGCACAAGTACTGGCTGTCCTCCCGCTTCCTTTATGTCTGCGATCGAGCCCTTTATCGTCGCACCCGTGCTCAGGACATCATCGACGATTATGACCTTCTTGCCGTTCGCGACCGAAGCGAAGTTGGAGCTGAACGCTCCGCCCTTGTCGTTCTCCGCATGCGGCCTGTACACGGCGAAGTCCAATCCGACAATCTCTGACAACATCGTGGCGAAAGGAATACCGTTGATCGATATCCCCAGCACAACATCTGCATCGAGGTCTCTCTTGCTCAGCTCCTCGAGAGCGATGTCAGCGAGCAGTTCGGACATCAGGCCGACGCGGTATCCTGAAACACCCACTGACCTCCATCCGATCTTGACATCCGATGGGGGCAGGCCCTCCGCGCCGTACTCTATCAGGTAGTTGACCGTGTCTACCGAGAGGTGAAGCTCGTCGGCGATCTCTCGTACGCCCAGGCCCTTCTTCCTGAGCACTTTGGCATTCGCTGCCAGTTCTCTTACATCCACCATCTTACCACAATTTGGGGATGCACCGTGTTACGATATTAACCTTTCTCCTGGGCTGTCTGCTTCTCCAGTTCCTCCACCATGGCCACAAGGGACTTGTTGAGCGGCGTTGGAATTCCCATTGCCTCTCCCGCTTTGCAAATCTCGCCATTGATCTGTCGAATCTCCGTCCTCCTTCCCCGTTCGATGTCCTGGAGCATGCTGGAGACGTTCTCTGCGGTATCAGAGACCACAGCACGCACCCTGGGGTATATCGATCGCGAGGACAGCCTGATCCCACTGGCCCTCGCGACGGCCTCGCATTCTCGTGCCACATGCGACATCAGATCTGCGATTGCTCTGCTGTCGAGAAGTCGTCCGTTCGGAACACGAAGCACGGCAGAGATCGGGTTGATGCACGCGTTCACAATTGCCTTTGCCCATATCTCACTCTGGATATTGCGGCTGACAGAGGAGGGCAGACCGCTCTCTGAAAACGCTGAGGAGATTATTGCTGCGCCCGCGGGGTCCATATCTGATCCGATGATCGTCCTGCCAATCCCTGACAATCTGACCACCCCAGGAGAGGCGAATGTAGCTCCCACTGTCGTAGAGCCGCCAAAGGCTTTCTTCCCCCTCCATTTCCTGAGAATCTCAAGATTGCCCAGGCCATTTTGCAGAGTTAGTACCATCGTGCTCGAAGAGATCACAGACCTACATAGGCGGACCGCTTCTCTCGTGTCATACGCCTTCGTGGTCACAATCAGGAGCTCAGGAGAATCGACGTTGTCTACGGTCTCAGCGGCAGATGGCCAGACGGTCAACGTCTGGTCTCCGACCACTCTCAAGCCACGCTTGCTCACGGCGTCGACAATTGGCTTTCTGCCGACCAGAGACACTCCGTGCTTTGTCGCGAGGAGTCCGCCCAGAGCGCATCCGAGCGAGCCGGCACCGAACACGACGATGTGCATCGTCCGCTGAGACAGTCTCACTTCTATTTGTGGCTTTTTCCCCTTCGCGCTTCCTCCGCAACGATATGCGCAACGCGCGTGGGCTCGGGCACGCGATACTTCATGAACTTCTTCGTGACCGCAAGGGCCTGGTCCGGAGAGACAATGTTCCCGGGAGAGACATAGACAGGTTTGCTGGCTGCGTAGCTCTTCAAGGAGTATCCCATCAATTCTCCGTCCAAAAGCACTCTATGTACTCCTCTCTGGGGGGACGGCCCCACCTCGCCGCAGAGGAGCTTCTTTGCCACACCAATCGTGGGAACGTCGAAAACGACACCGATCTGGCTCGTCACTCCAAACCCCTCCGGATGCAAGATTCCGTTCCCATCAAACATTACAACGGTGTTCTCATCAACATACTTCATCAAAGGCTCGATAACAGGTATCTCTCTGAAGGCAAGAAACGTGGGCACATATGGAAACTTGGCGTCGCCTTCAATGACTGTCCTATCGACTTCCTTGCACGACGAATTGTCGAATGTGACCATGGCAGCGTATCCATGATCGCCGTCATATGCAACGTCAATACCGGCCAAGCGTTCAATTTCGTTCCTGAACCCCGCCAATCGCAAATGCTTCTTCAACGCCCTCTGACGTCTCCTGAGGTCTCTCAAAGGATAGGTCGTCTTGAAATCCTTGAACAGGACCTCCTCCAGGTTCAAGATCCTGGATCCGACTATCCCTATCCCTTCCTTTCTCAGAATCCTTATCTTCCTACGGGGTCCGCCACCCGTATATCCTCCGACATGGCCGTCGGATTGGACAACACGAGAACAGTGAACGCGAGCAAGGTCCTCGTTCCTGCTCATAGCGAGACCGACGAACCGACTAGCGACAATGTCTCCCAGCGCCCTCGCGACCTCCCCATAGGTTGTCACCCTTCCACGTGGAACTTGGGCTACGAGGTCGTACGTTGCTTTCCACAGATCTGGCAAGTTCTCGACAGAGCTCTTTCGCACGGGTTTCGACAGCGCCTCTGAAAGTATTAAATGTGAGGGGAGAACACTACATTCTAGAATGACTAGCGTGGCTCTGAGCAGATACTACGAAATCTTGGAAGGCGAGGCCAGGGCAAGGTATCTCCACACCAAAGAGCGAAGGGTCGACGTCGATCTCAACGGCTCAGAGGACGGGCTCTGGAAGGCACATGACTCAACCTTGCAACGAGATGCTTCTCCAGACATGATTCGCGACGGCTCATCTCTCCTGAACGTTAAGATAGAGCTCGCGCGAAGAATCTCGGAGAACTGCATGTTGTGCGAGAGGAGATGTGGTGCGAAGAGAAAGGAAGGCAAGAAGGGCCACTGCGGGGTCTTGGAGCCGAGGATCAACAGCGAATTCCTGCACATGGGGGAGGAGCCGGACCTGATACCATCTTACACAATATTCTTCTCGGGCTGCACCTTCAACTGCGTGTTCTGCCAAAACTGGGATATAAGCACGAGACCTGACTCCGGCGTCGAGATCAGCCCGAAATTGCTCGCCAGGAAGATCAAGTCCAAGGAGATGGCGAGGGGCGTCGGCAGAGGGATTTTCGGCCATGCGCGCAATGTGAACTGGGTCGGGGGAGATCCGACCTCGAACCTGCCGTTCATACTCGAGGTCCTCAGGGAGTGCGAGGCGAATCTGCCACAGGTCTGGAACTCAAATATGTATCTCACGGAAGAGTCCATGAGGCTTCTGAACGGAGTTGTGGACGTCTACTTGACGGACTTCAAGTACGGGAATGACGCGTGTGCCAAACGACTCTCCAATGCTCCAGATTACATGAGGATAATCAGCAGGAACCATCTGCTGGGGAGGGTGCATGCAGAGATGATCATCAGGCATCTGGTGCTTCCGTCCCATGTTGAGTGTTGTACCCGCCCCGTTCTGACCTGGATCGCAGAGAACCTGAAAGACGTGAAGGTGAACGTGATGGCACAGTACAGGCCTGAGCACAGGGCGATGGATTTTCCAGAGATCGCTCGCTCACTCAAGATGAGCGAATACAATGCAGCCCTTGAGATTGCGGAGAGCCTAGGACTCGAGCTCTGCGACTAAGGTGACGGCCTCTTCTTCTTGACTCTCTCGCTGTGCACATTCCTCCGCGGATGTGGGATCCCCGCGCTCTCCGCTGCAAGAAATCTCGAACAGCTTAAGTACGGACAGCGTAATCCGTTCGCGTGGAATCCCAGGAGGCGCTAACACTCCTCCGGCTGGCAATTGCAGTCATCGTTCTGGCCTCCGCATCACTGCTGGACTGGAGGACGCGGAAGGTCAGCAACGCCTACTGGATAGTGCTTT
>CAYOXJ010000018.1:0-13957 GCA_964407905.1 uncultured Thermoplasmata archaeon | reverse complement strand
CAGCTCCTCTGGACCTACTGCTGATGGCAGGATTGATCCGGACGTTGCGGCCGTGGGAGCCTGGGGACCCGCTCCTGCCCCCGGCAATTCAGCAGAGCTGCAGTTCGGCGGAACAAGCATGTCGACCCCAGTCGCCGCGGGCATAGGTGCGCTAGTCTACGAAGCATTCATGAAGACTAACGAAAGGCCCCCGACGCCTGCTGAGATGAAGGCGATCTTGATGGGGACTGCGATGGACATGGGCTATCGACCCACCGAGCAGGGCGCGGGCAGAGTCGATGCATGGAAGGCCTACGAGGCTGCGACAGGTGCAGTAGAGGTTGGCGAGGAGAGCTCGATAGAGCTGACCTTGTCGCCTGGAGAGAAGGAGGAGATTCCTCTGGATGCGGACGAGATGACTTCGAGGACTCTCGAGCGCGTCTCGGAAGCGGGCTTCAGGACTTCGGGCAGCGTCAAACTCAACAAGGACTGGTTCTACCCGTTCCAGATTCCTGAGGGGGTTGACTACGCTCAGATTGACCTCTCGTTCGACCCGAGGTACGTCTATCCCCCGGATCCCCACCATTTCGACGGGACTTGGTGGACGGACGATCACCTGAACATGGTCCTCTACAAGATAGAGGCCGGCGGCCGGACCATGGTGAACTACGCATACGCTCACACGAACTCACAGGAGCTGAGCGCACGAGTGACGCCGGGAACATACGAGCTCCGTGTCTGGGGAGCCCAGTACGTACACAAATGGATACCGTTCAGTGTGAAGGCTGACTACTACGTGAACTCTGAGTGGAGCTGGGCTTCCATAGATGACTCGACCGTGACCATAAAGGTTCCAAAGCATGCTCAGGCAGGGGCTCATACGGCGTATCTCGAAGTCACAAGAGGGGAATTGACCTCGCTCGTGCCGGTGGTTGTCACCGTGCCAATGACCGTGGGCTTGCCTGTCAAGGGCGTGATAGACGTGGGCCAGAGGTGGCCCTATGCTGGCTCCGGGGACTGGGCGTACTACGCTGTCTCTGTGCCGTCTGGAAGCGAGGCTTTGACAGCAGTCCTGGCGTGGGAAGAATGGAACACAGCGATCGACGTCTATCTGATCAATCCCGAGGGAGACGTAGCAGCGGATTCCACGACGCCCTACCTCGGTGGTGGGCTGTACGGTCCATGGATGACCTCTACCGGCATCACTGCTCAGGTCGTCTCAGTTCTTGCTCCTGCGGAAGGCAGCTGGATGATCGTCCTGCACGACACTTTCCTCGGCAACGTCTTCGCCGAGGAGTACATGTTGGTGGCAACGCTCGAGGCACCGGCAGGCTTTGTCGAGGATGAGGTCACCGTGGACGGCTCGGAGGAAGCGCTGCTGAAGAACGACCTGCCATTGCCCATGCAAATAGGCCTCACACCTGTGATGAGCGAGACTGAGGCCATGACCGAGACCTACGAGGGCACAGTGGTCTCAATCAGCCTAGGCGGGACGGGCTACAGCGAACACGTGTTCGAGATAGCTCCTGGTACTGAGTCCTTTGAGCTCTCGGCATCGTGGGAGGAGGACGCTCCTGTCGTGGTCAGCCTCTACGACGCTGTGAGCAACCGCGGAGTCATACAGGACAGCGGCGACAAGATAACCATCAATGACCCCGCCCCTGGATGGTGGTGGGCAGAGGTCATGGTGAAGGAGCCGGATTGCACAGTGGACTATTCGCTCTCTCTGGTCAGGACAGTGCATCCTGCCTGGGACGACCTGATGGTCGAACCTGTGGGGCTCACGCTGATGCCGATGGACTGGGTCATCGTCACACTGACTGCGGCGCCCGACCCGACGACGACTTCCGGCATGGTCATGGTCTACGACCTCGTCACCGGATGTGTCTATGACTGGCTCGAAGTGACCTTGGTCGAGAGCTGAGCGAAACGCAGCATCGATGAAACCTCTTTCAAAACTCATTTCTCATTTTGTTACTCAATGCTGCGCACTCTTTCTGGGCACGTACCCACCTGACGAAACCGAGGAATTCTTGGAGTCTGGGGATGATGGTGAAATGAGAGCAGTCGAGAAACAGGCATCCTTTCATTAGGAGAAACCACATTCCCGTGGCATCCGAACACCATGAGCGACAAGCCGGACTTTGTCAGCTACCTTGAGAAGAACGACTGTTATTGCAGCGTGGTTTCAATCAAACACTTGGAGGAGCTCGGTGCGGAAATCAGATCCCTACATGATAAGGGCCTCCTCGATGACAGCATCTACAACTATACCGGTACCGAGAAGCCCTACCACACGCCTCGACTGCCTAGGAGCCTGCTAGGAGCGAAATCAATCATTATCGTGGCAGTGCCGCAGCCCGTCATACGCACGACTTTCCACTGGGAACGCAAGACGATCCAGCTCGTGGTTCCTCCTACATACTATGACGCCGACAAGGCAGCCAGGCGAGCAAGGCGTCTCTTGGCCGAGGCGTTCAAACCGAAATCCTACAAGTTCGTAAGAGCCTACCTGCCGCTGAAACTGCTCGCAGTCCGGAGCGGCCTTGCCCTCTATGGTAGGAACAACATTACATACATTCCGAAGTACGGCAGCTTCCACCGCCCCACGGCCTTCTACTCCGACTACGACACCCCGATCGACAACTGGCAGGACAAGAGGGCGCTGCCTTTGTGCAACAAGTGCAAAGCATGCATCAATGCCTGCCCTACAAAGGCAATTGGAGAGGACAGATTCCTGGTGAGGGCTGAGATATGCCTGACATATCTGAACGAGAAGAGTTCTGAGAACAAATTCCCCGAATGGGTGGAATCTTCTGCTCACAATGCTCTGGTCGGATGTCTGCGTTGCCAAAGAGCCTGCCCCTACGACAAGGCCGTTGCCGACTGGTATGAGGACCGAGGAGAGTTCAGCGAGGACGAGACAGCATACCTTTTGAGGGCGAAGTTCTCCAGCGAAAAGGCCACGAAGATGGAGAAGAAACTGAGAAGGATTGGGCTCGATCTTACGACGTTCCCCCGAAACTTGGAGGTCCTGTTGAATTCTCACCGCTGATGATTCGTCTGAGGAAAGGCAGTCTGTTGATCCGAGCTACTACAATGAGCTTTGACCAGGATATCGAGAAACTGCAGCTCACGCCGTAGATATCGTTCGTTGAAGAAGGAGCTAACGGTCGAGTTCGCTCACAATCCTCGTGAGAAAAGAGACTGGACGAGGAAAGACAAAAGGCTTTCGGGAATGGCGATAGGAACAAGAAGAGAGCAGTTGAATCGGCCAATGGTCCGCGAAGATGGCCGCTAAAGTTGACATATGTGTGCTTGAATGTCCTCGGTATCTCAGACCTGGATCGACCATCTTTATAAGCTGACTCCCTCAGGTCATGCTGCTCCTGCTTCTCATGCTGGTCCATAGGGACATATATTAATATTGTGCCAAGTTGCGCTCGCTGGCCGCTGTTGGCTCGACCATCCGAAAGGAGGCTGGAACTACGGCCGCCGTAGAGCTTAAAGCTGACCTGCTGGCCAACCGCGAGATTCTATATATAGCACCGATTAGAGTAACGTCTAGAAAGGACGTACCCAGCGCATCGCTATACGACCGTTGAGCAATGATTGCTAACAGATTAACCCCCTCCCCGAGGCGATTTGGACTTGGCTGACGAACAGACAATATACTGTCCGCTATGCGGCAAGAATGTGTCAGTGGACGCAGGCAAGTGCCCGGTTTGTGGAGCCAAGTTGGACCTGATCATCGCAAGGAGAGAGCTCGACAAGGTAATCGAAAGGCGCATCATGCTCAGGCTGGGGAGCCCACTGTCAAGAGATGGTTACCCTCACGAGGAGTATTTCAATACCGTTCCGCCTGAGGTGAAGCCCAAGTGCCCTGCGTGTGCGCTTGACCTCTCTGGGGTAGAGTTGAAGTGCCCCAGGTGTGGGATCACTGTTGGCAGGGGTGAGGAGTTGCTGGGGTGCCCAGAGTGCGGCATGAAGGTGGCCCCGGGCGAGAAGTCGTGCCCAAAGTGCGGGGCTCAGTTCGCCGAGATGCCTGAGCCGCTCGTGCATCCACCTCCTAAGGAGCTTGTCGCATCATCTCCTCCCCCATCCAGACCGTCCAAGGCAGAGAAGGTCGTCACCCCGGTTGCCCCAGAGAGGTCTGTTAGCGGCAGAGGGCTCATCAATGGGATGGGAACTGCCGCTCCCAGAGGAAGGGTGGACGAGACTGGCATAACGAACGGGACCGGCCTAGTCAACGGAACTGGCTTGGTGAATGGCACAGGCATGGTCAACGGGACGAGGCCTGGGGGGACCGTGGCCTATCGCAGGCACCAAATGGCCGTCAAGAGATGGCAACTCCTTGCCATTCTTGTGGCAACAGTGATCGTGATTCCGATCTTCATCTTCGTCGCTTACTCTCACCCAGCTGGTCCTGCAATCGACGGAAAGTTCGACGATTGGTCCAAGGCCGAGATGTTCGGCATGTACGTTCCAGCAGCCAGGTCCGGGATAGCCGTCCAGGAATGGTCCGTCCAGAGCGACGGCGGCTCTCTGTATGTGTATGTCAGCGTCGAGGGCACTCTGATGATCACGTCTAATGTCGACAGCTTCTACATTTTCGTTGATTCCGACGACGACCCCGACACTGGCTATTCCGTATCGGAGATCGGCGCGGACTACATGCTCGTTCTGGACGGCTGGGAGGGAGAGGTCAGAACAGCTTCCGTGATGGAGTACGATTCCATGGTGGACCAGCTGGACTGGAACGGATGGGCTTCGTGTGGGTCCGTAGACTATTCCGTCAGCTCCGGAAAGCTCGAGGCCAAGGCCAATCTGCCGGTCGTACTTGGCAATGATGCGAGGTATCTGCTCCTCTCTCAGACCAATAACCCGGACCAGGACTATTCCGTGAGCTACCCCGTTCCAGAGACCGGTGGGCTTCTGATAGCACGCCTGGAGCCTGGTTCTTCAATCGACTCCAACTTTGGCACAGTGGCTGCAGATGCCAATGCTTTGTTCGCAAGGCTCGTTCTATCGTGCGAAGGCACGGGTGGCTCGGTCATCAGCATGACACCGACGGTGCTTGGCGCGTCCCTGGTCTCATCCTTCAGCGAGACCTCTTTGGTCCCTGGGACGGACAGGACCTTCGATATCCAGGTCGACACATCGTCGATCTCGGCGACCAGCTCAGTTTCAGTGCTCTTGACCGGAGATAGCTTCAGTTCGACCTTCAGCGACCTCACGATACTGCAGGACGGCGTTCATGCATATGTGGTCTCACCTCCGGCATCAATCGAGATAGACGGAGCCTTCGGGGACTGGCTGGGAAGACTGAACACCGACAATGACAGCGCGTCCGTTGAGAATTCGAACATCAACATATCCGCCACAGGTTTTGCCGGCATGACGACCTCCGTCGCGTTCTATGTGTCCGTCGAGGGAGAGATCTTCCAGGGTGTCTACGCTCCCTCTGCGAAGGCGAAGCCGTCCGGAGGAGGCGGCGGTGGCGGTCCTGTCATGCCGACTCGCAAGTCCGGCGAGGATATCCTGAGGATCTTCATCGACAGCGACATGTCCAACGCCACGGGTCTTCCAGTGACCAGGTCGGACAAGATGGTCGGGGCGGAGTACCTCATCGACATTCGGGGGGTTCACGGCGACATAGTTTCCAAAAGCCTGATGGCGTACGACGGCTCTGATTGGATCTCAATATCCGGGGACATTTCTGTGGCAAAGGACGTGCAGCGCCTTGAGCTCAGCGTGCTTGCTGCGAGCATTGGCGGAAGCGATTCCATTGTAGCGATCATCGAGACGACCGATTGGAAGGAAAGGTCGGACTGGGCACGGGCAGGAAGCGTGCCGGATCCCTGCGTAGTCAACGCGCCGGGCGACACCTATCAATCCGGCACGGGCGCGTTCTGGAGCTATGTCGGGACGCCGACTCTCGAGCCAGGGGACAGGATCGTAGACATCGCCGTGACCACCGATGACACAACCGTCCTTCTCGTCACCAATACGGGCAGGACTTACTGGTGGGAATTTGCGACGAGCACCAGCTGGGCAGCCGGCCAAACCCATCCAATTGACACCGCTACCTATTCTGAGGCTGTTTCGATGGCCTTCTTCAGCAAGACGGGAGCGTGGCTGCTCACGAAAAATGGCTCGTATTTCTACTTGATGGATGCAATCTCGCCTCCTCCCAACAAGGAGTGGAAGTATCAAGACGTTGTTGCGGTTGGGGTGACGGACTTCACGGATCTCAATTACGAAGGGGGGACTATGTACGCGCTTCGGTCGGGGCCGAATACTAGTCTCTCGTATTCTAACAACGGCAACAGTTTCACATCTCTGACAAGCCCGACAGGATCGACGTCGAATCAATCTGAGTTCACGTATATTCCTGATGGGCCGGGGCCATCGAACGACAGAGTATTCGTGCTGTGCGAGAACGGCGACATCAGATACTCGGCTGATGGAGGCACGACCTGGAGCGCTTTGGGGGACCTGCCAACACCGTCTGGCGGAAACGCTAGCAAGTATGTGGGAATCGGGATCGACACGACGGGCTACATGTGGATCGTGACAGACACGGGCTATTGCTATATGTCAACAGATTCAACGACCTACGCCAACTTCGACTACATGGGCCAGGCTCCAATAACCAACATCGTTGCCGTTGTTCCTCTCCCATATGTGCCTGTTATTCCGGAGTTCCAAGGAATCCTGATTCCAGTGATAGGTATGGCTTTGATATGCCTATCCAGGCGTGCCATGTCGAGGCACAAGACGATTCTCACTGACCGCAACCCGTAGCCTCAGGCCGATTCTGGTGGCGTTCCATCAAGAATGATCATCGTAGATTTGTCTTGCCGAGAGGAGACCCTTGGAAAGCGAAGGCCATACGAGGAAAGCAAATGAAGCGGTTTCTTGTCCCGGTGCCGAAACCCTCCTGATTGACGAATAGCAAGACTTCCTATCTCATCTACGCCTCCGTGCATGCTCTGGTTCAATTCTGCGCATATCACAACGTCTCCGAATACTGCTAAATACCCCGATGCTGTTCGTCGCGTGGCCGAGCCTGTCCCGGCCGGACAGCAACGTCAAGAACTGAGCAAGAAGTGACAACGACTGAGGAGTTGAGGACATGGAGAACAAGAGAAGGGGCATGGGATGGATACCCGACTATCCGGACATTCGAGACTACACATTCGAGAGTAAGGAACTGCTAAGCAAGAAAGAGATCAAGGCACTCGTCACGCCCACTGGCTTGCAGAAGGCGGAATCGACAACCCTGCCGTCATCCGTTGACCTCAGGAGATGGTGTTCGCCCGTCGAGGACCAGGGCGGGATCGGATCCTGCACAGCCCATGCTGGCGTTGGCATGGTCGAGTACTACGAGAAGAGGGCCTTCGGGAAACATATCGACGCTTCGCGGCTGTTCCTCTACAAGGCCACGAGGAATCTCGCCGAGCTTCAAGGGGACAGCGGCGCCTTCATCCGTTCTACCATGGGCGCACTTGTCCTGTTCGGCGTCCCGCCAGAGAAGTACTGGCCGTACACCGACGAGATCCCCGACTTCGACAAGGAGCCAAGCGCGTTCTGCTATTCGTTCGCGGAGAACTACAAGAGCATCAAGTACTTCAGACACGACCCGGCTCGTACCTCGGAAGAGGCGGTTCTGGAAAGCGTCAAGAAATCCCTCACAGCAAGCATACCTGTGATGTTCGGCTTCACCGTGTACAGCTCGATGGATCAGGCGAACAGCACGGGCAAAATCCCTTTTCCATGCAAGAACGAGAGAGTCTTAGGAGGACATGCTGTTGTCGCAGTGGGCTACGACGACAAGATTGAGATAAGAAATGCGGACTGCGACGTCGCGACGATCGGGGCACTGCTAATTAGAAACTCTTGGGGCAAGGATTGGGGAGAAGGAGGCTACGGCTGGTTGCCATACGAGTTCGTCCACAGAGAGGTGACAATGGATTTCTGGTCGATGCTGAAGCAGGAATGGGTCGATACGAGACAGTTCACCATCCAATAGTGACTCGCCATCACGAACGATCGCTGGTCTACTCCGCGCGAGTCTGAGAACGCGGAACTGGGCGATAGGCTCTATTTCTTCAAGCTGGCAAGAAACTCATCGACAGGAATCGCCGAGAGCGTCATCGTCTCAAGGGTCCCGCGCGAGCCGAGTTCAACCATGATCTTGGCAATCGCGACATTGTCCTTCGCCTCGAGAATGGTCAGGAAGTCATACTTGCCCAGGAGCGCAAACTGATGTAAGACCTTTGCGCCCATCTTCGAGATCTCCGCGTTCACTTCCTTTACTCGTTCCGGCTTGGTCTTCAACGTCTTCCGTCCCTCATCCGTGAGCTTCGAGAGCACTACATATACAGCCATTTCTACCCCCCTGCTATGCGATACACTCCGTTCCACTTATCTCTTTCGACCAGGTTCCGGCTCGACATGCAGCACATCGACCATGAGTGAACGAGACACTGATCAATGAAGTTCTGGCTTCTGATGTGGAGCAATAGCGTAATCGACCTTACGGAGGTTACGCCAAAACGCCCAAACCATAGTACTGCAATACCTGCTCGGAGGTCAAGAGTACGGCCGACGTGTACGAATGCAATGTCTGTCACACGCTCTTCGGAAAGCTTGTCCCTCAATGCCCCGTGTGTCACCGCGGGGCGCTATCGAGGGTTGGCGCGATTATTCCGGAGAAGGGACATGAGCAGCCACCGTGACCCCTGGAACCTATCTCTAGCACGGGCAGCTAGACCTCGTGCTGCAATGCTTGATTCGATTCTGCTAGCCGCCGAGTTTCAATCGATCCCCACGAGAATATCCCCGCCTTCCAGCTTCACTCTGTAGGTCAGCTCGTTCCTTGCCTTGAACTTCGCGAAGGCGATCTGGGGACCTTGTACCGCTCTCCCGTTCGTGACATCAAAGACACACCCATGGTTGGGACAGGTGACGAAGCTCCCGCGGAGAGTGCCCTCCGACAGGCTTCCCCCTGCGTGAGTGCACATATGCGAGATGGCGTAGTACCGGCCGTCCACATTGGCAATGAGGACCTCTCTGCTACCAGCCTTCGCCATCTTCATCTGGCCTGGTCCTATTTCCGAGGCCTGCGCCGCCTTGATGAACATCAATCCCTGGGCACCTCCGAACTCGCCGCTACAAATTCATCGCAAACGTTCCAGATAACAGTTGCGTTCTTGATGCGCAGCACAAGAAGGCTGCTGAGAAGGTCTCGCAGGTCTGATGCTTGTGTCGGGATCAGCTTGGTCACTCGCCAAGGTCTCCACTCTGTTCCAGCAACTTCTTCTCCAGTTCGGCGGCATATCCTTTGTCTGCAGAAGCTCTCAAACGCTTGACGGATGTGTCGTATTGATCGACTTCTTCCTCCTCAAGCTCGCCCTTTGCATAACGGCGGTCGATCTCGCCCAGTTTTTCAATCAAGATTCTCTTCTCTTCGCTCGGCATGACGCGAGGATCAGTCATCGCTGCTGCTCGAGCATGAATCCCTTCGTCCAGAAGGCTTCTCAATGCCTTGAATGGCAGGCCAAAGAACTCGCTCTTTGCGCCCGTTCTCTGAACGAAACCCTCAGGAGTCGCTGCCTTGAACGAAACGCGCACATAGAGCTTCGACGCATACCTGGCAAGCCCCTTCGCGTATTGCGGGTCAGCCCCGATCAGCAGCCCGTTTGTCTCGAGGATGAACAACGGATACTTGGAATCGAGCACATGTTCTAGAACTGAGAGCAGGTGCTCCTTGCCTATCGTCGGTTCGCAGCCCGACAGACGGAGCTTGTTCACTCGAGGAATGGCCTTGCGCCAGTAGTCGGAATAAAGGATGCCCTGTTCTGCTGCTCGGAAGAGCTTCTGAGCGACTTCTTCAGGGCTGTAGAACTGGCCACATCTCTCTGGGAAGTCCCTCGACCAGTTGCTCCAGCAGTAGACGCATCTCAGGCAGCATCCAGCAGCGTACCCCGTGGCTATGCCTCGATACACGGGCACGCTGTAGAAACCGGTATACTTTCGTTCGCGCCCCTTCGGTCCTTCCCTAGTGACGATCCTCTCCGTCTCCTCTGCGAGCCTCAGGGGGTCGTAAGTGTCGGAATCAGGAGTCAGGAAACGCTGGTATTTCATCAGAGTTCGCCCTCGCGCGCCAAATGAACAAATTCGTTGGCCTCTGCTGAAAACAAGAATAGTGAAATGAAAAGAAAGAGGTTTGTCCAAGAGGTCAGCTGCTCAGCCTGCAAGCGCAATCAGCTGTGCGAGGAGCGAGTTGGCCATCTGGACCTGGTCTGTCTCAGCGCTCACCCTGTACTGGAGCTCCTCGAGCTCAGAGGCGAGCACGCTCTCGAGCTGTTGGATCTCCCAATCGTAGTCGTACGGCGGGCCGCCTGGGTAGTTGTCTCTGAGCGAGACGTAGGCCGCATATATGTCCACGTACGGCGCGAGATGTCCTTGAGCGCCCCAGTTCAGGTGCTCAGCGCCTGGCGCATGCCTCGAGTTCTCCCATGACCACACAGTGTAGTCGAAGAAGGCATTCCACGTGAGGCCCACATTCCAGAGCTCATCCAGTGCGGCATTGAGCTGCCCCTTCTTCAAATAGTCGAGCGCGTCCGTCAGCCAGGTGGCGTCCCACTCGACCTGCTGCGTCGGGTATATCGTGGAGTCCCAACAGCTCAGGGCCGTCCATTCCTGGCCAATCAGCTGGCTGAGCGTCATCAGCAGGGAATTCGCGTCTGCCGCATCCGAAGCCTTGATCTTGCCCTGGACAGCGTCGAACTTCATCGCGAGCGCTCTGAACTCCGAGATGGCGTCATACAGCGCGCTCACGTCCACGCCTATGTGCTCGTAGTCGACAGGATCGACGCTCGTCGCGAGGTCGTAGGCGCGTTCGGAGAACATGTACGGCAGGACCTTGGCTGCGTCAATCTCGACCAGCACCTTCTGCATCAGCTCGACCTGGGTCGCGAGCCTCGAGTAGTTCATGAGGGCCAGATTGTCGTAGTTCGTATGGTAGACCATGTCGTAGTTCGGTATGACGTTCGAGAATGTGATCCCGGGAATCCCTGCGGCGGTCAGGGTCCATCCATCCTGCCACGAACTCAGCCTCGTATTTACCGTCCAGCCACCGGCAAGCATCTGCGGGTTCTCGCTGAACACCTTCCTGACAAGAGGTGCAAACTGATAGTTCGAACGGGCGCTGAACGGTCCGATGCTTCCATCGTACCACTGCCCGCCGAGCCCCTCGAGATTGACGAAGGCTATCGCCTTCTGGCCCCAGTCTGGATGCGCCTGCGTGATCATGTACCAGGCTCCCACGAGCCACTCATAGTATGCATCCGTGTTCCCGTACTCTTCGCCCGTCGTCGCGATGAAGTACAGGTCGTGCTTCGGGACGAACTTCGACACCTTCATCGCTTTCGCCCATGAGAGCATGCCCGCGATCGCAGAAGTGTCATCGCTCGCACCATAGAACCACGCGTCATGGTGCCCGAGAATCAGTATGGGATGTTCGTGGTCTTTCCCCCGGAGCACGCCGACGACATTGTAGCCCGTGCCTCCGTCCTCTGCCAACGTGATCGTTGCATTCGAGACCATTGTACCCTGAACCGGCCCCTTCGCCAGCATGTCCATGATCGTGAACCCGTCGTTTCTCGAGATCACTATCAGCGGGACCCAGTCGTCGTCATAGGTGGCATCGAAGCTTCCGATCGAATCAGGCATCTCGTAGTAGGCTGGGTGGTTCATTGTGCTGATGATCACTCCCTTGGCGCCGCATACGGTGGCCTGATGGCCTATCAGGTTGACCCAGAACCAGTCCGCATCCCAATCGACAAGAAGCAGCTTATCCGTGACGCCATCGGCCGGGTATTCCCCAGGGGCCCCTCTGCCAACATACACAATTGGTCCAGAGACACCTCCAGCTGGCGTGCCGGGAACTCCGCCCATCGATGACGCTATGAAGCTGAACGAGCCTTCCGAGCCGTAGACCTCAAGGGACGCGCCCTTGAATTCCCATGCGTCTACGGGAACAGGCTCCATCCGAACAGACGAGAGCCCTATGCTCTTCATCTGCTTCGATATAAACGACGCTGCCGCGTACTCAGCAGAGCTCCCAGTTGCTCTGAAACCGTAGCCCTCCCAAGTTCCATAGCTCACCAGTGTTTCCTCGACATACTTCACGTACGCCTCGTTCACGTCGAAAGCAGGCGGAGCTGGCACCGGCCGAGCCACAACGGAACCAGCGAACGCGACGATCATGAATACGAGACCTATCGCTACCGCTATCATTTTTCTGTGTATCCTCTCCCCTCCTTATTCATACGTTGACCCATTATCACACAAGGTCAACCTTCTTACGTATCAGCTTGACAATAGATAAGAATTATGACCTGTAGAATTGCGTCAGTGCCCACATCGCGAAAGCTTGCACATGTTCACTTGTACCAATCCAAGCTCTCCTTGATGTAGTCTATGAAGGAAGTGAAGAATCGCTTTGAGCTATCGCTCATGTGCGTCCTCAGAATTGCGCCTGTCGCAACATCTGCATGCTCTTTCGAGATCCTTTTGGCTTCCGCAAGCGCACCGGAATCCACTACGAGCCTTCTCACGTTTTCGATCTCCTTGCTGAGCTCCCCCTTACGTGCGCTGTCCAGTGCGGCCGCGGTCCGTCTTTCCTTCTCCATGGCCAGAATGAAGTGCAATGGCTTCTTGCCCCTGATGACGTCTCCGCCCAAACGCCTCCCGTACTCGTCCTCCTTTGCGAAGGTGTCTATGATGTCGTCCTGAATGTCGAACGCATATCCGATGTGCTTGCCAGCATCTTCGAGCAGCGACAGATCTTCACCGGGTGCATCTCCCAGCAGCGCCCCAGCAACGATGGTCGCTTTGAACAGCGAGGCAGCCCTCTTGCTCGCCATAACCTTCCATTCGCTCACGGTAGGGCTCCTGTACTCGAACATGAGGTCGAGCACTTGGCTTTCGTTGACCCGCATGTACTCGCGAGATAACATTCCCACGACGGCTGTCAACTTCTCTGGCGGAAATCCTGATGACAGAATCGACTGCAGCGCCAGAGAATAGAGGATATTGCCTGCGAAGATGGACGAGCCGACGCCAAATCTGTCATCGTACCCCTCTGCCAGAAGCTTATGGATAGTCCTGCCGCCCCTTCTGGTCTCGTCAGCATCCACGAGATCATCATGAATCAAGATGCTATGCCTATACAATTCAATGCCACAGCCCACGCTCAGTATTCCTTCGTCGACCTTGCCCGTGTATCCCTCATATGCGACAAGCGTGCTGCACGAGGCGAGCCGTTTCCCCTTCCTCAGAGCGAACTCTGCAACGACATCGTACAGACGACCGATATCCCGATGATAGCTGCGCCCTTCCTCGATCAAAGGAGCAAGGTATCGTCTCAGCTGGGCATCGACAGCATCACTGTGCCTATCAAGAACCTCCGCGATGGACATGATTGTGTTATCGCCATCCACCTATTTTCTTGCTGTGTCAAGTTCGAACGGCGACCTTCTTGCGAACGACCGTCTGAGCAAGGGAGGGAAGGGATCAGAAATCCTTCCTTCGATTCCTCATTCTCCATGCAACTGCCATTACTATGGTCATCCCAACAATAGGGAGCACAATGCCTGAGAACTCGGGAATCGCTGCGAACTCCACGAAGAACATGTCGCTCGTATCTGCGAGGACCGTGGACACATTGAGCCAGTACGGATCGAAGGTTCCTCCAGGCCCTTGCGAGGCCCCGGCCGGAAGGATCGACTTATCAGTGTACTCCGGCCACGGGTCGTAGATGAGCGCGAGGTCGTCTGTGGTATCCGCCGGAGTGTTGTTGTCATCGTATCCCGCTATGACCTTGTAGTGGCCTTGCTCGGACTTGTTTGCGCTCGGCCAGGTGGGGTCCATGTTCACGGGCCAGCCATTGTGATCATCCCACATC
>CAYOXJ010000017.1:2525-14207 GCA_964407905.1 uncultured Thermoplasmata archaeon | reverse complement strand
GAGAGCGTCGAGATAACTGAGGCATATCTGGACGTCGGCATCCAGGTATCGTAGACCGTTGTGCTCCTCCCGGCCTTGACAGAGCCTAAATAGCAAGACGTTCATCCGACTCAATCGCCATGGCGGGCATGGAACTCATCCTCATCAGACACGGGGAGACGGACTGGAACCGTGAAGCGGTCTTCCGAGGACAGGCTGATGTGAGGCTCAACGCAACAGGTATCGCGCAGGCCGATGCCACTGCGGATGCCCTCAAGGACAGGGTTTTCGAGATCGTGTATTCGAGCCCGTTGAAGCGCGCGTTCGTCACCGCGAGGCGCATAGCGATGCCGCATGAGATGGACGCGAAGGTGAAGCAGGAGTTCGCCGACGTTCATTTTGGCCTGTGGCAGGGTCGGAAGGAGGAGGAGGTCAAGCGGCGATATTCTAGGCTTTACAGCAAGTGGATCACCAGGCCCGAAAGGGTGAAGTTCCCTGGCGGAGAGAGCACGAAGAAAGCGTGGAAGAGAGTCAACACTGGCCTGCGGGAAATCCTTTTCACTCACGGCACGGGCTGCGTCGTGATCGTGTCCCACAGAATCCCGATAAAATTCATGACGGCCTATCTTCTGGGCAAAGGCCTCGCAGATATCAACGAGATAAGGCACGATCCCTGTGCGATATCCGTGTTCGAGGTGAACAGGAGGGAGTACCATCCCGTGGTTCTGAACGATTCTAGCCATCTCTCGAAACTACGGCTGGAGCCGCAGAGGGACTTCTGACCGAGGATCACAGGAACCGTCTGAGGGCGTTCAGGTCCCTCACTTTGAGACATTGAGCATCGGGATACACATTGTTCCTGTCCAGGAGTATCGCCTGCATCCCCGCTGCCCTCGCACCAAGTATGTCCACAGCGAACTTGTCGCCAACATACAGCGATCGTGTCGGCTGAGCCTTTACTTGTCTAGCAGCCATGAGGAATATCTCCGCCGCAGGCTTCCTCACTCCGACCTCCTCCGACAGTATCACCACGTCGAAGTACTTCCTCATGTCGAGGTTCTCGAGCACTCTGTTGGCGAGATCAGTAGCGTTGGAGATCACGCCCAATTTGAAGTCTCTGGACCTGAGTTCCTCCAGCAAGGGCCGAGCATCCGGATATTCGGCCCAGCTATCGACTCTGGGCACGATCTCGTCGAACTCCTCGGAAAGCTGCTTCACGAGTGCCTCTGCATCTCCTCGATAGCCAAGCTCGCTCAGGACGAACTCGTCGAAGCGCGTCCAGAACTTCTCCTCCTGCGCTCCGTCGAGCTTGGCGAAATCGCCGTCGAACACGCGCCATGCCTTCCTGAGCGCCTTCTCAACTGCACTTGTCTCCACTCTGAAGCCGTGCTTGGCTAGCGCTCTGATCAGGAGTTCCTGCTCAGACGGGCTCAGATCGATTATCGTGCCGCCCGCATCGAACATTACTGCATCTATCTCTTCTGTCATGCTTAACACAGCCGAATTGCACTTCGTCTTGTTCTCAATACGTAGGCCAAACGATAGGATGAACTACAGCTCAGTCAGGAGCTCGGGGACCTCGGCTGGGAGCTTCGCCACCTTCACGCCCGCAGCTTCGAGCGCCCGGATCTTGCTCTCAGCCGTCCCTCTTCCTCTTGCTATGATCGCGCCCGCATGGCCCATTCTCTTTCCAGGGGGCGCCGTCCTTCCCGCTATGTACGCCACGACTGGTTTGGTCACGTTCTTCTTGATGAACTCTGCTGCTTCCTCCTCCGCTGTGCCACCTATCTCCCCGACGAGGACTGTCTTCTTCGTCTGCCCGTCTTCTTGGAAGAGCCTCAGCACATCGATGAAGCTCATTCCCGAGACCCTGTCGCCGCCAATGCCAACGCATGTAGATTGTCCGTGCTTGCTCTCTGATATCGCGCTAACGATCTCGTAGGTCAGCGTGCCGGACCTCGAGACGATCCCCACATCACCCTTCCGGAAGATCTTGTTCGGCAGAATGCCCACCTTGGCCTTTCCCGGAGAGGCTACGCCTGGACAGTTGGGGCCGATGACCGTGATGCCTTTCGCCCGGGCGACGGATACGATGTGTATGGCATCGTTAACGGGCAGATGCTCTGTGACGATGACGACGGTGCTTACGCCGGAGCCAATCGCCTCGAGCGCGGCGTCCTTGCAGGACGGTGCAGGCACAAGCACGCAGGATGTGTTCGCCCCTGTCCTTTCGGCCGCCTCCGCGACTGTGTCGAACACTGGAATGCCGTTGATCGCTTCGCCACCTTTGCCCGGCCTCACGCCTGCGACGACCTTGGTGCCGAACTCCATCATCGCCTTTGAATGGTATGTGCCCTGATAGCCAGTGATGCCCTGTATGATGAGCTTCGTGTCGTCGTCGACTATTATGGCCATTCGCTTCACCTCAACGATACCTGCGAGGCCTTCTCGGCGGCCTCGCTGAGCCCGGATGCGGGTATCAGCCCCGCGTCCCTGAGCATCTCCCGGGCCATCTCCTCGTTCACTCCCTTGATTCGAGCGACGATGGGCACGGCAATCCTTCCTGCTTTCATCGCTTCCAGGACTCCCTTCGCGACCGTGTCACATTTCGTGATGCCGCCGAAGATGTTCAACAGGATCACCCTCGGGCCAGCCTCCTTCATGAGGAGCATCGCGTTCTTGACCTTCACAGGGTCGTCGGTCCCTCCCAGGTCCAGGAACACCCCCGCCTTCCCACCGTACATGTTGATGCTGTCGAGGGTGGCCATCGTCAGGCCCGCTCCGTTGGCTATGACTCCTATGTTCCCGTCGAGCTGCACAAATGCGATATCGAGCTCCTTCGCCTTCTTCTCCAGAGGCGTGAGATCTTCTTCCAATCTGGAGTACTCGGAATGCCTGAAGAGCGCATCCGAATCGATGTTGATCTTCGCGTCTCCAGCGATGATCTGCCCGTCTCGTGCGACCACAAGCGGGTTGATCTCCACGAGCTCCGCATCCTCCTTCGACGCGAGGTTGTACAAGCTCTGACAGATCAATGTGACTTGGGATGCCTTGTCATTGGAAAGGCCGAGGAAAGTAGCCACTTTTCTCCCGACGAACGGCTGGTAGCCGATCAACGGATCGACGGGCAACATCAGGATATCCTTCTCGGGAACGCCCTCAATGTCGACGCCGCCGTTCGCAGAGGCCATGAACATGAGACATCTTCTGCTTCTGTCCACGGTGATGCTGAGATAAAGCTCCTTCGAGATCTCCAGCCTGCGCTCGACGAGGACCTCCTTGACCGTGTATCCGTGGATGCTCATGCCGATGATTGCTGAAGCTGCCTTCCTCGCCTCGTCCACTGTATCAGCAGGCTTGATCCCACCTGCTTTGCCCCTCCCTCCCGTGAGAACGTGTGCCTTAACCATGACAGGGCCGGTGACTGACGTGATCTGGTCGGGGGATGCTACGACGAAACCTTCCGGGACTGGGATGCCGTATTCTTTCAGAACTTGTTTTGCCCTGTGCTCGAACAGCTTCATCTGCGGTCAGCCTTGGGCGCATAAGTCGGTGGGGACATATTTATGCATTGCCAAATGACCGAGGTTCGATGCTCCTGGTTATCAGGCAAAGCAATATCATCGGAACCCTTATTATGGGACCGTCCAAATATCCAAACCCATGGAGCAGGACATCAAGATTGAGACTCTGATAGTAACGGCTGTTTCAATCTTCGTGGTCCTCGCGTTCGTTGCCTTCATGGTGCCCTTTGAGGATCAGGATACGAGGATCTTCTTCCTGGGCCTTGCTGCTGCCCTGACAGCCATCAACGTCTTTGGATTGTTCATGGTCTGGAAGTCCTCTCCGACCGTCGTGGACGAGGTCTTCCTCATGACCTCCGCGGGCATGCTCTTGAAGCACTACACAAGGCGCCTGAGGCCTGACCAGGATGAGGACATTCTCGCGGGCATGCTCACGGCGGTCCAGAACTTCGTGCGGGACAGCTTCGACGAGGCTGGTGGCAGGCTCAATGAGATCAGGTTTGAGAACTACGACATACTCATCTCTCACTCGAAGAACGTAGTGCTCGCGGCGATCATATCCACGAAGAAACCTCAGAAGCTCAGGAACCAGCTCAAGATAGCCACCGACGACATCGAGAGGGAGTTCGGGGAGAAGCTCAGCAAATGGAGCGGGGACAAGAAGGACCTAGGCGATGTCGACTCCATAATGAAGAGGTTCCTCGCGGGCAAGTACAAAGCGAAGTAGTGCCTGGCTGGCGAACCCAGGCTGTTTCTGTAGGTGAAAGCTTTAATGCCTTTTCTGCTCATAGCACTCCTGGATGGAGCTAAGGGAGATCCTGAAGAAGGTCGTCTTGCTGGGCGACGGAGGCGTTGGCAAGACCTCGCTCATCGCTAGGTACGTCGTCAACAAGTTCGACGACAAGTACATCGCGACCATCGGGACCAAGGTCTCGAGGAAGGACATCCAGATAATCAAGCCAAACCTCATCATCAACCTGAGGATGATGATCTGGGACATTCTTGGGCAGAAGGAGTACTCAAAGATCAGGATTGCGAGCTTGAGCGGCGCGCAGGGCCTGATCCTCGTCGGAGATCTTTCGCGCGCGGAGACCATTCAGTCCCTCCCGGATTTCTGGCTGAAAGAGGTTACACAGATGGTCGGGAAGATACCGACTGTGCTCGTGGGCAACAAGATGGACCTGGCCGACAGAGGCTCCATGGCTGCGACGATATTGGAGTCGATGGGGCAGAAGCTCGGGTTCCCAGCGATTCTGTCAAGCGCCAAGACGGGCGAGAATGTCGAGAACCTCTTCGTCACCATTGGCGAAATGCTCGTGGCAGATGTCGTCGCGCTCCAGCCAAAGGCTAAGGAGAGGCCCCCGCGAACCCTTGCCGAGGTCGTCGACTTCATAGTCCAGGACTTCTGCGCGCAGTACGGCGATCTCGAGAAGGCCATGCTGATCGTGCAGCATCAGTTCGACGAGGCGGACGTGGACATACGGAAGCCCCAGAAGGAAGCGGTCCTGCAGGCGCTTGACGGCCTCGCAAAGGCAGAGGAGATATCATTGACCAAGACCGTCGCCCGGGTGAACCTCGAGGAGAGGCAGCGGATGGTCATCCTAGCCAAGGGCTAATTCTCCGTCCAATGCCGATGCCAGACGCATTGCCAGGTGTTTGTAGTTCAAAAGCCAAAGCTTTATAAGACGGGTGCTATCCCCTCCTCCGAGATGAAGGTCCACTACATCGCTGGAGTGGGATACGACAGCAACGTGTATCTCCTCGAGGATGAGGACCCGATAGTGGTGGACGCCGGCAGCGGGATGTTCGCCGAGACGGCCCTGGAGGAGATTGCCAAGATCGTCCCTCTGAGGAGGATCGGCAGGATAGTGCTGACGCACTCGCACTACGACCACATCGGCGGTGCTGCAGCGTTCCAGAAGGCGACGGGAGGCAGGGTGTATCTGCACGAGATAGAGGCCGAGCCGATGAGAGCAGGAGACAGCTCGCTCACAGCCTCCGACATGTTCGGCCGGAAGCTGCAGCGTCTGGACATCGAGCCGCTGAGGACGGGGCAGAAGCTGAAGTGCAGCGCCGCCGAGCTCGAGGTACTACACTCACCAGGACACTCTCCCGGGAGCATAGTGCTCCTTGAAAGGAAGACCAGCTCCGCGATAGTCGGGGACACGGTCTTCTGCGATGGCGTCGTGGGCAGGTGGGACTTCCCCGGAGGGGATCTCGCACAGCTAATCGGATCTCTCAAGCGATTGAACGAACTGGGGCTGAGGAACATGTACCCCGGGCATGGCCCCTACTCTGAGGGCGACGCCCCCCAGCACCTGAGGCTCGCGGCGAAGTACATACAAGAGGGCTACTGATGAAAGTGATCAAGTGCGCAGGGCGGAAGACCGGCTGCAAGAAGTGCGATCTGGCAGAGAAGGAAATCGAGGAGATCGTGGCCGTGCTGAAGTCCGGGGAGCTCGTGATCTTTCCCACGGATACCTTATATGGCATCGGCGCGGATCCGTTCAACGAGAACTCCGTCAAAAAGGTCTTCATCGCGAAGAACAGGCCGTTCGACATGCCGCTCTCCCTCGCAGTGAGCAACGAGAAGATGATGGAAAGCGTGGCGGTGCTGAACGAGAGCGCGAGAAAGCTCATCAGGAAGTTCCTGCCAGGGCCGCTCACAGTAATGCTCACCAAGAAGCCGACGATTCCTGACATACTGACGTCCAGTACGAACCAAGTGGGCATCAGAATCCCTGATCATCCCCTGGCGATCAGGCTCATCGACAAGTTCGGGCCGATTACTGCCACAAGCGCCAACCTGCATTCTCATCCAGACCCAGTTGAGGCATCAGTGGCGATCAAGGATCTGAAGGGGCATGCGCAGATCTGCGTGGACTGCGGCAAGACGAAGCACAGTGCGGGCTCGACCATCGTAGACGTTTCTGACGGCGCAGTCGAGATCATTAGGAAAGGTGTCATCTCTCAGGAGGAGATCGAGAACGCCCTCCGTTAGCCAGGAAGTCCTCGACAAATATCTGCGAGCGGGCGCCATAGCCAGGAAGGCCCGCGATTTCGGAATATCACATGTGAGGCTTGGCGGCAGCTCTCTCGAGCTCGCAAACGCCATCGAGGGCCTGATAAGAGAACAGGGCGGTGAGTGCGCTTTTCCAGTCAACATCGGTGTGAACGCGGTCGCCGCTCATTACACGCCCTCCAAGGACAATGACCTCAGGTTCAGAACGGGCGACGTTGTGAAGATAGATGTGGGCGCGCATGTGGACGGCTATCCCGCGGACACGTCTGCGACAGTCGAGGTCGGCACGCGCAACCACACGGCGCTCATTGAGAGCGCGAACGACGCCCTCAAGATGTGCGTCGAGATGATAGCACCAGGCACTTCGATATCGGCCATGGGCGCCGCGGTCGCGCGGACAATAAGATCCGCTGGCTTCAAGCCCATCCAGAACCTTACGGGCCATAGCATGGAGAGGTACAACTTGCACGCCGGGCTCAGCATTCCCAACATAGAGACCAAAGACCGCGCAGTCCTGAAGGAAGGAATGGTTCTTGCCATAGAACCGTTCTCAACGACGGGCGTTGGAAAGGTGGATGGCAGAGGCCGAGGAAGCATATACAGAATTGTCAGGGAGAGGCGAGCCCCAGCTGATGTGACCGCTATGTGTTCCAAGATAAGAGCCAGGTTCGGCCCGTTTCCGTTCGCCAAGCGCTGGTGCGAACTGCTCGATCCAGACTATGAAGCTCTCGTTCAAAAGATGTTCAGGCTTGGCATCATCATGAGCTATCCCGTGCTGACAGAAATCGCAGACGGCATCGTTGCACAGGCCGAACATTCTGTCATCGTCACATCGAACGGCTGCAGAATTCTGACCTGATCCCTGCACTGTCGTCACGCCGTTCATGAGACCGATCGCATTGCATGGGTTCAGGGCAATTCGCATCGAAGGCCTCTCATGTTATTGAACGAAAAAAACACAGGTGGAGAGGCATAACGAACACCTCTTTTGTGAAAAAGTTGTGGGTGGTTCGAAATTCTGGAGGAAATGGCGAGGTGTGTTGGTAATGCCTCTCCATGGTGGAGACTAGCAACCCTTCCTCAAGGCTTGCCCCGAAGGGCATTATGCGTGCTCTCTTTAATTTCTTTCGGTTTTACACGTCGATGATGAATAACGATTGACGCTAGTAACGGGAGCTTGGCGGAGCGCTTTGCTGTCGCAGAACGCATTGCGTTGTTGGTTTGCCAGTCTCTCTTCGAGGACGGACTGTCGCTCGCCAATTGATGTAGCATCTAATCATGCTCGGGCCCAAAGCTGCGAATGTTTATTACCTCACCGAGCCTAACGAAGAATCCGAGCGAGGGTAGCCAAGCTAGGTCAAAGGCGACAGACTCAAGATCTGTTCTCGTAGGGGTCCCCCGGTTCAAATCCGGGCCCTCGCACATTTTAATTTCTGAGTGCAGATTAATGTTCAAGCCGCAAATGGAGCCGTGTGCAGACTTCAACGCCCAGCTGGTTTTCAATAAGGGGA
Source organism: uncultured Thermoplasmata archaeon (assembly GCA_964407905.1). Taxonomy (GTDB): domain Archaea; phylum Thermoplasmatota; class Thermoplasmata; order UBA10834; family UBA10834; genus COMBO-56-21. The sequence continues at coordinate 6,171 of CAYOXJ010000017.1, read as the reverse complement.
TCAATGCACCGAAATAGACTCATTTCTACGTGCCCTTCTTCCTCGACATGAGCGCTGCTTGTCGCCCAGCCAAACATGTTTATAGTGTTGGTTCGGTTCAGCCTAGGGGGATATTGGCCATGAAAAGATCAACTAACATGATGATAGCGATAGCTTTGGGAGTGATGATGGCCGGGTCTTTGATGCCCGCCATTTCCGCGGGCGCGAGGACGTCGTTGCCGACATCGCACATGATTGCGAACATACCGTACCACCAGCAGATGAACGGACTGTCGTGCGGTGCCGGGTCGTTGGAAATGGTGTTCGATTATTGGGGCCCACACGTAGATCAGAAGGAGATCATGAACGTGGCAAGGACCTCGGTAAATGGAATATGGGCACCTGACATTGTGAGGACCGGCCAATTCAGTAATCTGAGCTCGCCGATGGGCAGCTTTTTCCCGAACGTAGGACCAGATACTGGTTTCACTGAACGAGGGCTGGGCTACGCGGCATTCGGCTTCTCTTCCGAGAGGTTCTGGCTACCAGAGCTGAAGACGCTGATTGCGAACGACATCCCCGTAATAGTCTGTATGACCGTTGCACCGACGGGTGGCGGCGGACACTTCAGGGTCGTGATGGGGTATGACGACGCTCGGAGTCTGGTCTACTTCATAGACACATGGGGCAGAGACACGCTCCATCTGAACAATTGGACTGGTATTTTCCCATGGACCTATGCCGATTTCCAGAGCGGCTGGAACTACGTAGAATATGGGACGCATCCCTACTTCGGAGCCGTTGTGCTTCCATGGACAGTGAATGTTGGGGTCAAGGGAAAGCCAATGGCTGGATCGACATTGTCTGTCACAGCATCGATCACATATCCGTGTCCGATGCCGTTCGACAAAACACTGTTCCCGGCCTCCGATGCGTTCGCCAGGATATCGGTCCCGACAGGAATGACTCTAGTCAAGTCATCGGCGCAGGTGCCGCTGGGAACCATGAGCGCGGGGGCGACTACGACGGTCACCTGGACGGTCCATTGCGACCAGAACTGCGGTGGCATGTTCATCTCCGTGACTGCAGGTGGGCTTGTTACGGGGCACGTGCCAGATGCACTTACGATCTACGTGCCAGATTCACGGTGGAATGGACAGACGAAATACTATCCTGCGTACGACTATACTGACATGATTGGCGGGGAAGGCGCACTTGTTCTCTGATTGAGAATCGGCTGCGCGGTATCCGCCAACCGAAACCCCTTATCTCATTTTCTTGCATGTTGCCCGGAATTAATCGGCCTTCGGACAGGCGCCCACAATGGCATTCACGTTCGAGTCCATGCAATCTCGATTGCCCAGTCGAGGATCTCAGTTTTCATTGGGACAAGCATCTCTCCACCGCAGGGCAAGGAAACCAGAAGTCTTCAAGTCCAATCCAAGCTGGTCTCAAAAGGAAACGCATGGAAGGGCAAACCAGAAGGTGTAGGAACTGCATCTACCCTATCGGAGAGTGGTAGGTTGGCTAGTGTGTATGAATGCAGTGTCTGCCATGTCCTGTTCGGGAGACATGCTCCTCGTGCCCAGTTTGCCACCATGGAGCGCTGTCTCTGGTCGGTTCATTCCTGCCTGAGAAAGGACAAGAGCAATCACCGTGAATAACGCCCTGTGTAGCTCGGAAAAGACCTCTATGTTGAAGTGTCCCCGCACCTAGTCTGAATCTCGTTCCTTGCTTTTTGATTTGCCTCCTCGTTGACGGTTGAAGGGGTTTCGGACATGCCTCTATTCGCGGTCTGCGCCGCACTATGGCAACTTCGTCCCTTGTCAGGGATTTGCCCCAATCCATAGGTCGCACTCGGAGTGCACTCTTTTCCCGGGGTTGGATCCGTGACTGGAATATGGCTCATGTCTCATGAGCATGAAGTAGATGATTCTGAGGAGCTTCCTCGCAGTCGCGACGGTGGCTATCCGCTTGCCACGTCGCCTCGCGACTCTCGCGTGGAAACTCGAGAGTTGCGAACCCGGATTGTACCGAGTGTGGACGTGGACGGACTCCGTGAGGATCCATCTCAGATACGCAGAACCGTCCTTGCTGATGGCTCCGTACTTGACGGACGATGCCGACTGGCTCACAGTCGGCACCAACCCAGCATATGCACACAGGTTCTCGGAATGGCGGAACCTGTGGACGTCGTCTATCTCCGCGAGGATGAGGAGGGCGCCGTAGAATCCGATGCCCGGGATTGTCGAAATGAGCTGGGCATCGCCTCTCCTCTCGAATTCAACCAGCAGCTGAGCATTGATCTCCTCGATTTCTGCCAGAACATACTCGAGACAGCTCAGGCAAGAGAACACTGTTGGGATCTCCAATGAGCGCATCCAGCGGATGCTTCTCTTGGAGAACGGTGTCCTGAGGTTCTCAGGACGTCGGACTCCTCGTCTGAGGAGTTCGGCATGGATTCGATTCTTGAGGCTCGTGGACTGCTGGACGAGATATGCGCGCTGTCTCACGAGCTGCCTGAGATCGCGCATATCCTTATTTGGAATCCAGGACCTTGGAATGAGATCCGCCCTCAGCAGCTGAGCCAGGGTCTCGGCATCCACCTTGTCTGTCTTGACCCTTGCTTCAGCAATGGCTCGGACCTTCATCGGATGAGCCAGCTGTACCTCGAATCCTCTCTTCTCGATCCCCTCGTATATGAACTCCCAGATGCCTGTCGACTCAAGGACGAACTTGGCATCCTGGAACCTGTCGAGGAATCGATCGAGCTCTTCGTTCGTGGACGAGAACCTCTCGTTAGAGAGGGCTCGTCCAGATTCATCGATCACGCACGCCTGACAGAACTCTTTATGCACGTCCAGTCCAATGTATAGCATGGTCTCTCGCCTCGTCGTAGTCTTGATTAACCACGATATTGGCGGGGGACCACTTCATCATAACATCCATAGGAAGGAAATTCAAAGGGTTTGACTGGCTCAGGTGGTCGGGATCTCGGGAGGCGGTGGCGGAGCCTCAGCCTTCTTGCGCTTTATCAACATAAGAACAACAGCCGCGATGATCGTAATCACCAGGATTGCAGCGATCGCTGCCAAAAGCGCCGTGCTCAGACTACCTCCTTTCTCTGAGGGCTCGAGATAGATATCGAGTACCTTCTCTTGGCCGACCAATATCACTACCTGCGTCATGTTTGTTTCGTAGTTCATCTTCGAGACGTTCACATTGTACGTGCCCGCTTCAAGCAGCAATATCTGGTACGCGCCCGTGCTATTCGACATCGCAAGCTTGCTGATGTCGCCCATTCTCACCGATATGACCGCACCTTCGACCGGATCCCCTGTGTCCGCATCGTATACGTAACCTCTGAGAGAACCGGAGCTGCCTATCAGGCTGAAGTTGAGCATCGTTGTCGCGCCCTCGACCACTGCAACTGTCTGAGACGCCGCCTGATAGCCCTCAGCATCTGCCGTGACATCATACACGCCCGCAGACAGAGTCATGTTGTAATAGCCCGTGTAATTTGTAGTTGCCGAAGTCGATCCAGTGGTGACGGTCGAAGCCGCGATGGGACTATCGTCCATGTCCGTCACATAGCCCACCAACCAACCCGCGTTCGAGACCGATTGGACTGTCACACTAAGCACATCCCGGCCCTCGAGGCCACCAG
>CAYOXJ010000017.1:0-2515 GCA_964407905.1 uncultured Thermoplasmata archaeon | reverse complement strand
GTCACCGTTCCAAGGTTGCTGAAGGTGTAGCTAACAGTCTGTCCGTATCTGAAACTGGCTATGCCTCCAGGTGCTGCGAACTTCCAAGTCCAGTTCAGCGTCGCAAATTCCTCATCCTCGGCGTAGCCCGTGAAGCTCCTGGTCTCACCAAGGGCTGCGGTTGTGTCAAGACCCGCATTGACGTTCTGAGGCGGCAGGTTGCCAGCGATGGGGACAAGCTCGAAGAACAACAAGCGATCATTTGTGAGGCCTGGATAGACGTTGAAATCTGGCCAGTTCGCAAACCTGTCTGTCCTGTAGGCGTACAGGCCCCACGGGTAGCCAAGCACGATGTAGGGCGCATCGTGGTACAGAATCTGCTGCATTTCGAACACGATCGCCTGGCGAGCAGAAGTGTTGATTGTTCTCAGCTGCTGTATGTACAGCGCGTCATAGTACGGATTCGAGTAGAAGGAGTCGGACCATGCCGACCAGTCGCTGTGGCTATCGGGTATCTGCTCCGTGGTCATTACAGACAGCAACGACGATGGGTCTATGTCTCCGTACCATCCCCAGACAAACAAGTCGTACTTCATGCTGATCCAATCGCCGATCAAGGTAGATTCCGAAACGCCCTTGGGTGCCGCCCTCACTCCTATCTGGGAGAACCAATCCTCGATCATGAGTGCGGCGGTCTGGTCAAACGTATTATCAATGATGTATTCAAAGACGAAATCGAGCTCCACACCACTTGTCTCATTCTCTCTGATGCCGTCGCCGTCTGCATCGGCAGCATATCCAGATGCGTTCAAGAGGCTATTTGCATTGAATCGCGCATGTTGTGGGGCCATTCGATAGATCTTCTCTCAAAGGTGCTATTCACATGCTCAAACTCCTTCCTGATTTCGGACAGGACCATAGAGAATAGGCTGCAGGCATTGTCTATCGTGAGAGAGTGACTGAGTCTCTGTGATGATTGCTTCGCTGGTAGGAGATCATCTAGCATCAATCGCTAGTTGGTTCCGAATCAATACTCAGGAATAGTGCGAGGCTAGGATAACCGTCCCTCGTAATCCTCATACCCAAACCGGCGGATAGTTCTGATTCTGTTGAACTTCGTGAGTATGGCTATTGAGGGGAGAGGCATGCCATTGAATACGTTGTTGCTCACGACGGCGTACTTGGCCATATCAGAGAACATGATACTTGATCCGCGATGCAGTGGCCGCGAGAACGAGTAGTCTCCAATGATGTCTCCTGACATACAACTCCGACTAGCCAACCTATACGTATACCTTCGTTCGCCGGGCTCGCCCCCACCAATGATATCTGGTCGGTACGACGCAGCCAGTATGTCGGGAATGTGAGCCCAGGCCGAAATGTCCAGAATGGCAATCTCAACCTCGTTCCGAACGATATCAAGTACCCTGGCGAGCAAGATCCCAGCATTCAATCCTACGGCTTCTCCTGGCTCCATGTAGACATCTACCCCGTATTTCCTCCTGAACGCTGTGATGATGCGGCACAATCTTTCGATGTCGTAGTCTGGCCTGGTGATGTGATGTCCCCCTCCGAAGTTTACCCATTGGACTTTGGACAGGTGATTTCCGAACTTCTTTTCGATCACAGCGAGCAGCCTCTCCAGGGTATCGGAATTCTGCTGACACAAAGCATGAAAATGGAGCCCTTCGATTCCTTCCGGAACGGAGCGGAAATCGTGGGCTTTCACTCCGAAGCGACTGTATCTTGCGCAGGGATTCCACAGATTTGTTGTGATTTCGGAGTACTCGGGGTTGACTCGAATGCCGCAACTGATATTCCGTCGATTCTTCTCTACGAGCGGGCGCATTCGTTCCCACTGGTCGAGGGAATTGAACACAATATGATCAGAAATCCTCAGTAGTTGCACAAACTCATGATCGCTATAGGCGGGGGCGAACACATGAAGCTCCTTTCCGAACTTCTCCTTTCCAAGACGCGCTTCATATAGCCCGCTTGCGCACGTGCCCTGCAAGTACTTTCTAAAAAGCGGAAACATGGCAAACACGGAAAAGCCCTTCAGCGCTAGGAGGATCTTGCACCCTGTTCGTTTATGGACTTCATGTAGGATCTGGCAGTTCTCCTCAAGTGCAAGTTCGTCGAAGACGTAGCAGGGCGATGGAACTTGAGCAAGCGAGATCTTCTCGAATCTGTTCGGCATTCGCACGGAATCCTCGAAGTGTTCTCGACTCAAGAAGTTTTCTGGTCCTCGAAGCCCGACTTGCCAAAACTGACGGTTCATCTCTGTGTCGTTCAAGGCATCGTGATATTCGTTGTGATTGCCACATCATGCAAGCAGTCCGTCAAAGCGGGCGTGTTCAACTGGGAGGAGTCCATGGGGAAGAGAAAAGCACCGATATTCTCTATCAGTAGGAAAATGGGGTTCGGAGCCAACACATTTCGTACCGACAAGTATATCATCCAGCTCCAGCTCCTGGTAGATTCGGGGTCAATATCCTGGTATTGAATGCAGTGGAAGTCTTGAAAGCAAGAAGGA
>CAYOXJ010000016.1:0-14400 GCA_964407905.1 uncultured Thermoplasmata archaeon | reverse complement strand
TTGAAGCATGGATTCCGCCAAGCACAGTCGGTACGCCCTTCTTTCTGTAGACGCCCCCGACGTTCATCCACTCCCTCGACTGGGCCTCTCTGTCCCCGGACTTCTCGTACAATCTCAGAGCCTTCTCGTGTGCCAACAGAGATTCGGACAGCCTCTCGATCTGCGATTGGAGCTTGGCGACGGATTCGAGGACCAGGGCTCTTCTGTCGGGGTCCTCACTGCCGAGCAGTGCTAGGCACTCTTCGAAGTCCGCCAGCGCGTCCTCTTGATTCCCCATCGAGTCTCTGAGCTGACCCCGCAGGAAGAGCAGCTCTGCATGCTCCCTCGGATTCGCATCTTTCGTCGGGATACGTGCAATGAGCGCGAGTGTTTCCTCGGGGAATTCTTTCCCGAGCTCAACAGCGTTCGCGAGAGCGACGCTTCTTGCCTTCGGCCAGTCGCCTGCTTCCGTGTGGTGATAGAGGGTCTCGAGCCTCCACTCAACGCCAGGATTGGCCTCACAGAAGGCTGCCGCTTTGATATGCAGAGAGGACTTGTGATCGGATCCCATGCGATCAAGGAAGAAGCTTCTGACGAGGTCATGGGTTCGCACTCCGTCTTCCTGCTCGTCCACGAGGGCTCTCTGCTTCAACCTCGCTACCGCGTCATACCCCTGTCCTGCTACTGCATTCGCAGGAACAGGATGCCTGAACACAGAAAGCATCTCGAGCACCCCTCTTTCCTCATGGGAAAGGCTCGAGTACACTTCCCGTTCGATAAACGATATCACATCGCCCTTGGCCGAGCCAACGCCACTGCGTGCCATGAGATAGATCAGCAATGGATGGCCATGGCTCTCGTTGACTACACGCATCGTGTCAGTTGCGTTCAAGCTCTGGGCCATCTTCCACGCAGAATCACGGTCCAGGCCCTGCAGCTCCAAGGCCATGTTGCCGGGTGACGTCTTTGAGAAGAATGTCGGGACCGAGCGCGAGATCAGGATGACCTTTGCCGACCTGAATGGTCTTGACGCCTCGGTGAGCATGGAGAGCGGGGCCAGCTCTCTTGCGGGCTTCTGGACATCATCGAGGAACAGAAGAGCCTCCAATCCTTGCAGGTCATTCACGATTTTAGCGAACAGCTCGGGATGGCCTGCACCACGCTTGAACGCGGATGAGAGATCATGTCTCCCACAGGCGCCCAGGAATTCTGCCAGGGCGGTCAGGAAGGATCCTTCTGTATCCCACTCTCGGAACGAGTACCAGAACATCGACCTCTTTCCGGCGAGCTCGTCGAAAAGCTTCGAGGCGAGAGTGCTCTTCCCAATTCCGGCCATGCCCAACAGCAGAACAGCTGAGACCTCCGGACTGCTCAGTGCCTCCTTGATCACCTTGAGTTCATTCTCTCTGCCGAAGAACAAACCGACTTTCGGCCTTCCGTGAGATCTCTCGATGAACTCTGGGGAAACGACTCTTCTCGGAGGTGCCCTGGCCAGGTCTTCGGACCTTATGGCATCACTAGCCCTTGCTATGTCAAGAACTTCATTGAAGTTCGGCGAAGTTCCAGTGAGGCCTGCGATCTTCCTGAGCGCCTCCTCCAAGGTGAGCTCCTGCGTCCTGCCCACGAGCTCAACGACGACCATTCTTCTCGACAGATCCGACTTGACAGCCTGCGCTGCGCGTCTGCCCTTCTCCGTCAGGAAATACGCCCTGCGCCTCTTAGGCGCGCCGCGAATATGCGCTAGCCGATCTGAAACCAGGCCATCGACCTGCAGCGATGCAAGAGCCCTAGATGCGTTGTGCACCTGTATCTGCAGATTCTGCGCGATTCCCTCTTGGCTGACGCCTATTGGGACCTCTGCATCATCCCTGTACCTGTCCAGCTCAAGCAGATGAAGCATCAGGCGTTCGTTCTGGGAGACCACCAGCCGTGCCATTAGCACCTCGAAGGATTGCCAATGCTAATACTCCTTTCGGGGGGATTCTCACGATGAGCAGCCAATGCAAAACCACTGCAAAACAACGCTCAGAGTTCATATACTCTGGTCCAGGGTTACCATCATCACAGAAACACAATCGGAGGCGATCAACACATGATTGGCGGAAGACGAATGATAAGTGCGTGTGCGGTGACGGCGGCAATACTGATGCTGCTCAGCATGCTGGCTCTGCCAACGCCTGCAGCGGCATCCGCCGTCACCTTGAATGACAAGCTGAATACAGAATCGGGTCCGACAACCATCCTCGGCGGCGGAGATCACTTCTTCGTCGTATTTGGCACAGATGCGATGTTCGGAATAGTCTGGGGCACTGAGGAAAACCCGAACAATGTGTACTTCGTGGCGATCAAGGCTCGATACCTGGGCGTGGCGCAGGTCTACGATAGCCAAGGCGATGTCGTGGCGAAGAACCACACGATGAAGATCTACACTCTGTATGCAGTGAAGCTCGATGACATCGTCGAGTTCGACGATGAGAACGGGACGGGCACGCTGCAATACAAGAGGACTTACCAGAACGGCAACTTCACTGGGTACGACTCTGACGAGCCCATATTCAAGAAGGTGGATCTGAAGACTGCTTGGAGCGCATCTCCGGTGACGGAGGAAGAGAACGATGCGCACCGTACTTGGACCTTTGACCTGACTGCGAGCGACCTTCAGTACCAGGCGCTCGAGGACTATACTGGCGCCACGGGCGATGACAGGCTGAACAACCTCACGCTGACCTTCCACCTGGAGACTCAGATGATGCAGGTCGACAACGCAAGCCTGCCCCAGTGGAGGATCACAGTGACGAAGGGGCCTTTCGGTGGCATGTGGGTCACTGATGCCGACAGAATGCCGGACATTCAGTTGACTGGTAAGGTCATCACATACCACGTCAAGTGGGACCAGGCAATCCAGGGCTGGGACTATGACGAAGCCAATGCCGATCCCGCGCTCCTCATGGAGTTCGAGGCTATCGTTGGCAACTACATACCGCCCGGAATGGCAGCGTGGATGCAGATGAGGATGTTCCAGTACATGAACGAGTTCGGGTACATGAACTGCAGGACCTCGACTGGCGATGCAAATGTCGACAACAACACTGGCTCGTTCTCTGCTCCCAAGCTCATCACGAGCCCAAGACTGACCTTCGGCGGCGATTACACCAAGATCGGCAGGCTCGAATGGACGACAGACGTGACTGTCGACGGCGAGCAAATGCAGCTCCATGCGCAGATCATGGCGGGCATACCTGTCTGGGGCATCAGAACAGATGGTGGTGTCTTCGCAGGGTTTGCGGTCCTAGGAGGCCTGACGTTCCCGGGCGGGGACATGATAGTCCATGACCCGACCTTCAGCGCGGACGCACTTCTCCTGGGAGAGGACGGCCTGTCGAGGCTCGTAGTCTTCGTGATCGGGATCGCTGCAGTCCTTGCGGTCGTGATCGTCGTGGCCATCATCGCACTGGTCCTGATGGGCAAGAAGCCAGGCCAGAAGAGGCCACAGACGTACGAGAGGACTTTGAGCTCCCAGCCAGGCGAGTGGGCCAAGTACTACAACAAGAAGTAGATGGGGCTCTCAAAACCCCTTGAGCCTTCATTTCTTTCTCAGCCGTTTCATTGTCTCTTCTTTGCTAACTCGTCAAGTGCCTTGAGAAGCGCAAGAGCATCCGCCTTGGTGTTATAGTGAGCGAAAGTCGCCCTCACCATGGTCTTCGCCTTGTAGGCCGCTGGGACCCTGGAGTAGAAGTCATCTGCGCCGAGTGCGAGCGCATACTTGTCCCAGAGGATCTTGGACAGCTCGTGATCGTCGTACCCACTTAGCTTGAACGCGAGAGTCGGGTCCCGCCCGATTCCCTTTGGTATCTCTTTGGGCCCATAGAGGTTCAGGCCCTGGATATACCTCAGCCCGTCCAATTGGCCGTACCCATCCAGAACCACGCGTGACAGCTCCTTCTCGTACTCCTCGATGCTCAGCATCGCCCTCCTGATTCTGGCACTCCTTTGCGGGCCAGGCCTAGGAGGCACCTTCGAGGATGGGTCGCCCAGCCACACGAGGTAGTCAATCGCGCCATTCATGGCGGCGAACATCGCCTGGTCCCTCGTGCCCCACTCCCATTTCTCTGGCCCATGTTTCGGAGATGGATCGACCTTGTACGGATGGAGGCGCTCAATCCATTGGGGCTTCATGTACATGAAGCTCCCATGTCTCGAGAAGAGCTTGTAACCAGAGAACACGTACGCATCACAGCCCATCTTACCAACATCTGTGAGCCCGTGTGCGGCGTGGTGGACACCATCAACGACGAAGAACGCACCGACTTCTTTGGCCATCCTCCCAATCTCAACAAGATCGGGCCTCGTGCCCAGGACATTTGAGGCCGCGGTGACCGTGATAACCTTGGTCTTGTTGTCCATCAGCCTCTTGAGTTCCTCCATGTCCAAGAAGCCTGTCTCGGGATCGAATTTCGCAAACCGCAATTCCTTGATCAGGTCCATGCTGCCAAGCTCCACCCACGGGTTGATGTTGGCATAGTGCTCGAACCCAGTTGTCACAACGTTCTCATCGCCGGTGAAGCCTCGGCTCAAGGCGTAGCTCAGACTGAACAGGAGGCTCGTGGCGGACTCGCCTGAGATGATCGTCTCAGGGCCCTCCGCCCTCAGGAAATCGCTGACCGCCTTTCTTCCTTCGAGTATCGTCTCCTGTGCGCCCTTGGACTCGGCGAAGAGATTGCCCACATTGGCGCTCCAGTTGATTCTAGCCTCGGCCTCTCCTTCTGCAGCTCGTCTGGTGACCAACGTGCCAGCACCGTTGTCGAGAAAAGCCCTCTTCCTGCCCGATGGGTCCGCCTCAACAGCAGGGAATTCCTTCCGGACCCTCCTCAATAACTTGGAATCGAATACCATGTTGTACGTGAATGGCGAGCGGGTTGATAAGAATTGAGCTGAAGTAGCGGAAAGTAAGCCAGCATTCTTGGTGCACAGGGGGCATCAGAACTTGGTCAGCTCACTTCGGATCTTGTTGTATTCCTCAGTCGATATCTCGCCAGCTGCAAGACGCCTGTTCAGAATCGATAGAGCATCATTGGTCTGCCAGTTCGCTTGGTATTGCGGATAGACCTGAACGGAGCTCTGCTGACTTCTACGAAATGCACCTTCCGACCGGTCAGAAGCAAGAGCGACAATGATCAAGACGACTACGATCACTGCTGCGATTGGCACCAGAGCCATCCACAGCCAACCACCATTCCATGACCCCATCATGCCCCAGCCCGAAGTACCCCAATGGCCTGTCAATGCCATCGCAATGAACATGATTCCGGGAACTACAACGAACAGAACCAACAACAAAACTAGCAGTGTGCTGAGCAACCTGTCATCCGTTTCTGTGCTCAATTCAATGACCTTCAGGTCCGCATATAGCGCCGTTATATATGTCTCCTGTCCCGAATCCTTGCCGAGCCTCGGAGCCGTGGCCCTCCTTCGCGCTTCTGCGGGTAAGGGCCTGACTGGGAAGGGAAACAACTAAAGGATGCCGTTGAAGCTACGGTATGACAACACCGCCCAGAGGAGGGATTCACCTGGCAGGATTCAAGTTAGAGATTGTGCGCCTAGAATGCACCGGCTGTGAACTGTGCACCACAACGTGCCCCGACATGTTCGAGATGGCCGATGACGGGCTCTCGACGCTGAAAGGAGGCAGGACAGTAGGAGACAACGTGGAACTGGATATGGACGGCGAAGGGTGCGCGAGAGATGCCGCTGCGGACTGCCCCGTAAACTGCATACACCTTTATGAGGACGGCAAACAGGTCATCTGAGACTAGAGGATTCGTTTTATCCTGAAAACGATCCAAAGTGCGAAAACGGCAACAGCGGACATGACTACGACAATCCAGAACGCCATCGGGCTCTCGTTGTCCAATGGCAGCAAGAGGTTCATGCTGAACAATGCTGTGATCATAATAGGAATGAACAGGATCAGAGAGATCGTCGTAAGGATCTTCATGACCGTCTGAAGGCTGTTGGCGAGGGATGACTCGTAGGCGCTCAGCAGGTTCGCCATGACCTCTCGATAAATTGTCGTCATCTCGTACATCTGCCCCATATCGTTCTCCAAGTCCTCAGCCACATCGAGCTGATCCTTGGTCAGGCGCAGGTGCTTGGACTTGGACATCATCGAGAGAGCATTCAGGTTTGAAAGGAGGGCGGTGTTGAGCACGATCAGGTTGTTGCTCAGAGAGAACGCGCTCGGAGCGGCCTCTGCTCTTCCAGCGGCCAGCAGGGTCTCCTGAATGGATGCGATGACACGCTCCATTGGTCTCACGCTCCTGTCCATGTCCCTATTGACCTTTCTGACGAGCGCGAGGAAAAGGTCCTCCCGTGTTGCGATGTGCGGCTTCCTCCTCAGGTCCGCCGTGAGCTCGACATCCGAGAAGCTCGAGACCAGCCTCACAGTGACAATCTTCTTCTTGGTCGCGAAGATGCCAATGGGCATCGTCTGGATGCGCTCGCCGACCTTCTCACCAGTTCGCTCGCCCTCGAGCAGAGTTCTCAGGACGAGGAGGTCGTAGCCCTCCTCGATCTCCACGCGCGCCCGCTCGTTGGGGTCGAGACAGTCGGCAACGTCCTGGAGGTCAATGTCGAACTGCTTGTGAAGCGCATCAACCTCGTCCGGCGTAGGCGCGACAGCGTCGATCCACAGCGCGTGCTGGATGGCCTCCTTCTCGCACGGCCGGAGCTCGCCATCTTCCGTCCTGTAAAGCCTGATCAATCGAAACGCCTCCGGGGCTTTGACTCCCGAAGAACGAAGGTCCGATATATGCTTTGACTGCTTTGTTGATAAGGCTCGGACGGCCTACTGGCCGCGCTCGCTGAGAGGATACGGGTTTTCCCACCTGTCCAAGAATATGTTCTGCGCGGGCGGCCTCCTCTCTGGCCTCTCCTTCTCCCACACCTTCTGCTTTTCCGACAGGATGGACTCCTCACCCCCTGCGTGCCCGCATATGACCAGAGTGATAACTATGTACTCCTCAGGAATCCCCAGCGCCGTCCTGACCTTCAGCGGGTCGTACCCGGCAATTGGGTGGGCGATCATGCCAATCTCAGTGGCGCGCAGCTCCAACTGGCCGATGGCGAGCCCGCAGTCGAACAGGAAGTAGTTCCTCCGGTCGCTCAGCTGGCAATCGTCCTTCTCCCTAGAAGCGACGGCGATGATCAGCGAGGCCCTCCTTGTCCACTCGTTTCCCTTCGACATCGCGTCCTTGACCGCGTTCAGCGCCTTTTCGCCCCTGACGAACACGAGCCTCCAGGGCTGGTTGTTAAAGCAGGAGGCTGACAATCTCGCAGCCTCGATCAGCGCCTCCACCTTGTCGTCCTCGATCCGCTTCTCCTGGAACGCCCTTTTTGCCCTCCTGGTCCTGATCGCCTCGACAACTTCCACCGTCTCACCAGATTCGCAATCAAAACGGCAGGATTTAGACTTAGTTCCGGACAACAAGCACCTTGGTCCGATTCATGCCTTCATTGTCTTCCACTGAATCTCGTAGCCGCTATCCCTCTTTAGCCCACCTACTGCTTCGAGGATTCTGTCCGTCGAGTCTCTTGTGCCACAGTAGACGACATCCACTCCCTTGCTGAGCGCGCTCATGGCGGACTCCACGGGCGCATGAATTGTGAAGAGCTCCTCTGTTGACTTCGATAAGAGCGACGCTCCCACAAGGTCACCGGCCACGAGAAGCCCTGGGGCGAACTCTTCGATCTTCTGCCTCGCCCGCTCAACGTTCGCCTTCTTCGATCCTCCATCGACATCCGACGGCGTCTCGACGATGAGAAGTCGACCTAGCTCCAAGTCTACGATCCCCTCAAGCTGGCCTAAGAGAACATCGTCTCCTTCGTGAGCGGATTCCATAGCCTTTCCGGTCGAGGACGATCTCCGATCGGGATATGCCATAAGCATGCCGTCCTCCATGACGAGCCCAACCGACTGATCCTTCTTGATGTCCCCACTCGCTATTGCTACGCATCTGTCAATCACGCTGATCCTCCGAAGTATCGTGTCGATGTACTCTTTCATTCCAGAGAAGTGCTCTTGGGTGATCTGCATTCCCTTTCGGGTCGGCCTCAGGCCGACCCCTGTATCCCTGAGCAGCCCTTCCTTCCTCATTGCGGCGATGTACTGGCTAACTGCCTGCACAGTGATACCGAGCTTGTCTGAGATCTCTTTCATCCGGACTGAGGGATTCTTCAGAATCTCGATCAGGATGAGCAGTTCCGTGTTGCGTTTCAGATCTCGAAGCTTCTGGACATTCATGGCTCACCCCGCCTTCCCAGACAACATGGAGACAAGCTCATCGGTACTTCGCACCGCATCTGCTCCGGAGCTTATCAAGTCCTTGATGTATGCATCCCCTTTGCCGTTGACAAAATCGATATTGGCGCTTGATTCAGGCCTGACCAGCAACACTTTCTTTCCCAAGCTCAGAGCCCTCTTCGCCGCCTCAAGGTTCAATAGATTACCAGGACCGACTGGGAACGGAGAAACGACCACGGCGACTGACTCGTCGATCAGCCTCAAGTTCTCTTCGTGGTTTTCTTGGCTTATTGGCGCGAAAGGTGCCTCTGCGACTACCGGAATGTGCATATCCTTTGCGTTCTCGTAGTCGGAATCGAGCACGTTCACAACGCCTGCCGTGACGCTGTATCCTTGGTCATGCAGAGCCTTCATGATCGGCCCGCCCGTGCCTCCTCCGCAGAGAATGTGCACACGCGTGCCGTGCCTGTGAACGGCCGCAACTGGTGACCTCGGCATCACGTAAATCGACCCCGTGAATGGATCCCTTCTGACTGCGACGTCGACACCGTACACGCTTTGAATCATCTCAGGAGTCAGAACATCTGCGGGCAGTCCGATCGTCTCCAGCCTGCCATCACTGAGCAGCGCGATTCTGTCGCAGTACCGTGCTGCAAGGTTGATATCGTGCAGGACGGCGACGACGGTAATCCCGTCGTCCCTATTCAACTTCTTGAGCAGATCCATGATCTCGATTTGTCCGCTGATGTCCAGGTAGACAGTTGGCTCGTCAAGAAGCAAGGCTTTCGGCTGCTGGGCGATCGCACGGGCGATGATGACGCGCTGTCTTTCGCCGCCGCTCAGCTCTGCAAAGGCCCTGCCTGCGAACTGCCACGTATTGGTCCTCTCCATTGCCTTTCTGACGGCGACCGTGTCGGCCTTGCTCGTGCCTGAGAGCCTGCTCGCCATGTGTGGAATCCTGCCCATCATCACTATGTCGTAGGATGAGAAGGTGAAGTCTGTCGCAGAGGATTGGGGCACGACCGCGAACGTCTGCGCAAGCGCAACGGGGGAGAACGAATCCAGAGGCTTCTCATCTATCGATATCGAACCCATCCCAGGAACGAGATAGTTCATGATACACCTCAGAAGTGTTGTCTTGCCAGAACCGTTTGGACCCATCAGTCCCAGGAACTCGCCGTGAGGGACGTCGAAAGAGATCTCCTTGAGCACCGGTTTGGTGCCGAAAGCGAATGAGAGGCCTTGGATATCGAGCTTCATGCACCACCCCTGATCCTGTGTCTGCGAAGGAGGTAGACGAAGAACGGTCCCCCGCACATGGCGGTGATAATGCCGACAGGGAGCTCGCTGGGGGAGATCACGGTCCTGGCAAGTGCATCAGCCCATATCAGGAAGACCGCTCCGGAAAGCGTTGCTGATGGCATGAGGATTCTGTGGTCGGCACCCACGACAAGCCTCGCCATGTGGGGTATGACCAGGCCAACGAACCCAATGACTCCAGTGAAGGCGACAGCTGCAGCGGTCATCACTGCTGCCACGATCAGCATCAGGGTCTTAAGGAACTCCGGATCCGTGCCCAGATTATGCGCCGTCTCCTCACCGAGCAGGAGAGCGTTGAGGTCTCTGCTGAAGAGAAACACGGTGAAGGCTCCGATCCCTACAGCGATTCCGACGATGGCCATCGAAGTCCAAGACGCCAGAGCGAAGCTGCCGAGGAGCCAGAATATGACCCTGTGGAACTCCTGTCTGTCGTAGTAGATCAGGAAGGACCGAGTCGCATCCAAGAAAATTGCGACGGCAACGCCCGACAGGAGGAGCGTGTCCACATACACTTTGCCCTTTGAGGTTCCCAGGAAGTACACCAGGAAGACCGTCATGAGGGCGATCGTGAAGGCAAGAAGAGGCGTGACAATTGGCCCAATGACTGCCATCACTGAAAGTCCGGCCAATCCCGCAGCAACAGCGCCGAGCGACGCGCCCGACGATACGCCAACGATGTACGGATCGGCCATGGGGTTTCTGAAAACTGCCTGCATTGCGGTGCCCGCACAGGCCAGGCTCGCGCCAACAAGTCCTGCCAGGAGGACTCTAGGGATCCTCACGTCCCACAGTGTGCCATGATAGTCCCGAGGCCAATCGCCATGGCCATGTATCAGGGCATCGAACGCGTCACCGAAGGACATTCGTATCCTTTCGCCAGTCTCCGTCTCCACACCGGGGCCTATCGGCCCGAGCGAACCGATGAATATAGCGAGGAGCGCCGTGGCTGCCAGGATGAACGGAAGAGCGGAGAGGATGAGAAGTCGTTTGCTCCTCAGGCGCTGGAATTCGTCCAGATCTTTGGCATCCGCTCGCCTTCCCAGGCGAATCACTCTCCTCGGAGCTAGCCGAACAGCTCAGGATGGATTATCTCGGCAATCTCCTCGAGACCGTCCACGATCCTCGGGCCATACCTGCTGAGCAGGTTGTCGTCTATCGAGAAGATCTTGTCGTTCTCCACCGCGGAGATGCTGTCCCAGCCAGGTCGAGAGACGATGCTCTCCTTGGTCGTGGTCGACATCACGCCCGTTGTGTAGACGATCACATCCGGATCCTGAGCGATGAGGAACTCGTTTGAGACCTGAGGATATTCCGAGCTGGTATTGTGGGCAATGTTGATGCCGCCCGCAAGCACGATGAGGTCATCCCCGAAGGAGCCCGGACCGTATGTCCACATCGGATAGTACTCCACGTACACCTTTGGCTTGCTCACGCCCTCGGCAAGAGTCTTGTTGGTCACAGCTTCGACCCTCGCCTCGAGGCTCCTTGCGAGCTCGTCGGCCTCGTCCACATTTCCTGTGATGACTCCTGCGAGCCTGATCGTCTTGAACACGTCCTCGAGAGTCCTGTCGGCAAAGATCACGTAAGGCATGCCCTGGTCGCTCAGCTGCTCCAACTGCGCAAGAGGAACGAGATCGC
The DNA here is from genome assembly GCA_964407905.1 of uncultured Thermoplasmata archaeon. Lineage (GTDB taxonomy): Archaea > Thermoplasmatota > Thermoplasmata > UBA10834 > UBA10834 > COMBO-56-21. The sequence continues at coordinate 3,164 of CAYOXJ010000016.1, read as the reverse complement.
TCGCGACGATGAGATCCGGGTCCAGGGCGATGATGGCCTCAATGTTCAGAGTGTACGAGCCGACCTTTGGCAGAGCTGCCGCCTCGGCTGGATAATCACTATAGTCATCCACGCCAACGACCTGATCGCCAGCGCCAACGGCGAACAATATCTCTGTCGGCGTTGGCGCCACCGACACAATCCTGTCTGGAACTCCGCTCAGCTTGACTGTCCTACCGTAGTCGTCAACCACGACGAAGCTGCTCTTCTGTGACACCGTCGCTCCCAGGTAATATCCCGCCGTGAAGGCGGCCACAGAGAACACGACGACTGCGAGCACGGCCCAAATCGTTTTCAAAGATGCGCTTGCCCTTTGCGAACTCATATTCATATCTCCTCGTTCGACCAACGAAGCTCGGCCATACTGACCTCGAGCTCCCGATCATTCGTGACTTAAGCGAACTTGAAATATTGAAAGCATATTTGAATATTGCGGACGAAAAGAGCATAAGAGACGCTGCGCCGCACAGCTGTCCGCTCATCAGCGGCCAGCGCTCAACAGAAAATGCGAAATGAAAGGGGATTTGAAACGTTTTCAGAAACGGCCTGAAGTCTGCCTATGCCTGCTTGACACCTTCTTCGATGCTCGCTTCAAGAACGCCCATAGCCTGCTCCAGCAAATCGTCAGGCATCATGATGGATGGGTGCATCCTGATGACGTTGTCCAGCGTGCCGCAGGTGAGCAACACCACGCCCCTCTTCAGAGCGGCCATCTTTATCGCCTTCGCCTCTTTCGCTGCGGGGGTCTTTGCCTTCCGGTCGGTCACAAGCTCGATGGCCATCATCGCACCCATGCCTCTGACCTCGCCGATGATCGGGAACCTCTGCTGCATCTCCTTGAGCCGCCTTGTAACGTACGCGTTGATCTTGGGGACGTTCTTCAGGCTCTTCTCGATGATCGGGAACTGAGCGAGCGCTGCGGCGCATGCCACCGGATTGCCGCCGAAGGTGCCTCCGAGTCCGCCCACCTGAGGCGAGTCCATGATCTCCGCCCTGCCCGTGCACGCCGAGACCGGGAAGCCACCACCTATTCCCTTTCCTGAGACCAGAATGTCTGGCTCCACGCCCGACCAGTGCTCGATGCACCACATCTTGCCAGTCCTGCCAGCGCCGGTCTGAATCTCGTCATCGACGTAGATCACGCCGTGCTTCTTGCATGTCTTCGTGATCTTGGCGTAGAACTCCTTAGGCGGGACAATGAAGCCACCCTCACCAGCGATGGGCTCGCCGATGATGCATGCGACCTTGCCCTGGAACTGCGGAGTTGACCAGATCTCATCGATCTTGTCTGCGCACGCCACGCCGCACCCAGGGTACTCCATGTTGAATGGACATCTGTAGCAGTACGCGAACTCGACCTTGTATGTCTCAGGCAGCGGCCCGAAACCGGCCTTGTATGGCATCTCCTTGGAGGTGAGCGCCATGGCCATCATGGTCCTTCCGTGGAACGCGTGCACGAACGAGAACGCTGCAGGCCTCTTCGAGTAGTGCCTCGATATCTTCACGGAGTTCTCCACCGCCTCCGCACCAGAGTTGAACAATACCGACTTGGCCAGCCCAGGGTGCGGAGCGACGTTTGCGAGCTTCTCCGCGAGCCTGACATAGCCCTCGTAAGGCGTGACCATGAAACATGTGTGGAGGAACTTCTCGGCCTGCTTCTTCACGGCAGCGACGACTTCCTTTGGGCAGTGTCCCACGTTCGTGACGCCGATCCCGCTGCCCATGTCTATGAGCACATTTCCATCGATATCAGTGAACAGAGAACCCTCGGCCTTGTCTATGAAGACGGGTGCGCTGATACTGATTGCTTTCGATATGTACTTCTCCTTGAGCTTGATGAGCTCGGCGGACTTCGGCCCCGGAACCTCAGCTGTCCTCATTGAAGCTTTTTTCGCTGCCATCTATATCCCTCGAAGTTTGTACAATCAGTTGGCTTCGGCTTCGTGCATGGTTGAAATGATAGATATTCTTTTAGATTGAACTGCGAGCAATTGCGAAGGGGGTGGCGAGGACCTGTCCAGATGGTTCGGCCCTTAAGTAACCGCCCGCAGCCCCTGTTCGAATATCGTCAGACCGTCATCGAGCAGATCCTCGGTGATCACGAGCGCGGGCATCACGCGCGCTACGTTGCCAAACCTGCCGCCCTTCCAAACGATTAGGCCTTTCGGGAAGCACTCCTTCTGCAGCCTCGCGAGGAGCTCGGGATCGGGAGCGCCATCCTTCTTCACCAGCTCGACCCCGACATACAGCCCTCGCCCTCTGACATCGCCAATGACGCTGTACTTGGACTTCAGCTCCGAGCACCTTTTCAGGGTCTTCTGGCCCAGCTGCTTCGCCCTGTCTGCAAGCGAGTGTCTCTCCATGAACTCGATGCCTGCCAGCCCCGCCGCGCAGGAGAGGGCATTTCCTCTGAAGGTTCCAACATGAGCGCCTGGAGACCATGTGTCCAGCTCTTCTCTGAAGACGATGCCCGATATTGGGAGCCCGCCACCCATCGATTTGGATACGGTCATTATGTCAGGTGTGACGTTATCATGTTCAATCGCGAACATCCTGCCCGTCCTGCAGAAGCCGGTCTGGATCTCGTCCGCGATCATCAGAAGGCTGTGTTGATCGCATATCCGCCTGAGTTCCTTCATGTACCCCGCCGGAGGGACCACGATCCCACCTTCTCCCTGGATGGGCTCCACGAGAACTGCCCCTGGGGCCGAATATCCTGTGTCAGGATCTTTGATGAGATGCTCAAGATAGTGCGCGCATGCGACCCCGCAGCCGGGATGCTTCATCTCGAACGGGCACCTGTAGCAATATGGATAGGGCGCGAAGTAGACCTCTGGCACACCCGGGAGGTAGTTCACCTTTGCGGCCCTCTTGGCTGTGAGCGAAAGGGACATCCCAGAAACCCCGTGCCACCCTCCTTCAAAGGATATGATTCCGGGCTTCTTCGTGTTGAACTTCGCAAGCTTGACCGCTGCCTCTATAGCGTCTGCCCCAGTAGGACCGCACATGAGGACTTTCGACTTCCCCTTCAATTGCCCTGGAGCGAGTTCCACCAACTTCCTTGAGAGAGCGACTCGAGGCTTCGATGGAAAGTCCAGACCATGAGCGAGTTTCTCTGCCTGCTT
>CAYOXJ010000015.1:0-15375 GCA_964407905.1 uncultured Thermoplasmata archaeon | reverse complement strand
TCCTTCACGGCGTGTCGCTCGTTCCGTCGCCAGGCCATTCTGCGGGCAGCATGTCAGTCCTCGTCGAAGCTGAGAAGAAGTACGCGATTTGTGGGGATGCCATTCCAACGCGTGCGAACTACGAGAGCCATGTTCCTCCTTTCATAAACATCGATGCAAAGCTCGCGCTGGCAAGCATGGACGTGCTCACATCATGGGCGGATGTGGTCATTCCAGGCCACGATTCCCCGTTCGGCGTAGTGAGAAAGAAGTAAGACTCAGGAATTCCATCCCTCAGCGAGATGGCTCTCCCCGCTTCTATCATGGTCGGATGTCCAATTTGCCGCCTGGAGACTCTCCACGAGGTCCTCTCGGGCAGGATTGGTGGAAAGGCGCAGGCTGTGATGGACTCGACGGTTCGTTGCAGGCAGTGCGGTCAGGTGCACCACATTGTTCTCAAGGTCGAACGGCCTATCGAAGTGCCCGTAGTAATCAGCTGGATGGACAAATCAATCAGATCGTCGATAAGCCTCGGCCCCGACGAGGTCGTCTCGGTCAATGATGAGGTGATGTGTGGCGATGACCCTCTGCTCATAACATCGATTGAATCGAACGGCGCACGTGTGAACAGGTGCAAGGCAAGGGACATTCAGACGATATGGGGAAAGAGGTTCGACAAGGTCAGAGTCCCCTTCTCTATTAGCCATCTTGGCAAAAGCTATTCCGAACACGTCCTCGCGGTGCCGGATGAGGAGTTCTACATCGGCGACATACTGAGAGTGGGCAAGCATGACGTCGTCATACATTCGATCAAGACGAGGGAAAGATCCCTGAGGATCGGAGGGGCGACGGCGAGGGAAATCGTCAGGGTCTATGCGAGCATAGTCCGCAAGACTTCGTATTGAGCTGGATTTGAATCGGCGACGGCTGCGAATCCTCGATATCGCGATCTAGATGCCGAGCTGGACCAGCCTTCTCGACCTCGGTCCGGCTCTGCCCAATTGTCCGTGTTCAGCGTCCCGTCCACACCGGAGCCGTCCACGCAGTGACACCCGGACTGCCCGTGTGATCCGACGCAGTGCTGACTCTCACGTAGAAGTAGTGAGCGCTGTCGGAGGTCAAGGTGGTCGTCCAGTCGACCGAGGCGCTGTTGACATCAAGGCTGGCAACGACTTCCCCGCCGTCTGAAACGATCTCAACCAGGGTCACAGCATCCACCGGAGCGCCGTCTGGATCTTCAATGTGGATTGAGACCTCGTAGGAGGACGCCGGCGAGAGAATCGATCCCATAGATTGTCCGTTCAGAGTGTAGGAGACGCGCAGGTTCTTGTCAAGTGTCGCGTAGCCCCGACATGCACTCATCGCATCGTAGAGGTTCTCTGCTGTCAGCCGCTCCGCAAGCAAGACGGTCCTCATCTCGTGGCCCGCAATCCAGTCAGAATAGTGCGTGTCCGAGTTGGCCGAGGGCATCACATGCCAGCCAGCATCCAACGCCATGATGTAGCTGTCCTCGTAGATCACGTCATTGTAGATCTCGATGAGGTCCATGCCAGCGTCCCTTGTCTCGGTGTAGAAATCGTAGTTCATGAAGTTCCTGCTTACATAGAGCGGATGGTTGAACTGGCCGATTGCGCCGGATTGCTTTGCGAGCCAGTCATAGAAACCAGGAAGCCTGTCAAATCGATATCCCAGCGGTTCCTTCGCAGGAAGCTTCCGTGTGTTATAGACGTTGATCTCCCCGCATTCTCCGAGCAGCCATGCCTCGTAGCCCGCCATCGCCACGAAGCCCCTGGAGGTGTAGTAGTCCGCCGCCGCCAAGGTGTCGTACCACTCTTCCTGATCGAGGACCCACGCATCATATCCGTGCCAGATAGCTATGTGGTCCGTCACGGCCATGAAGTCCGCCCCCGCATCAATAGCTGCCTTGTAGGCGTCCCAGGGAGTGCTGTCCTCGTAGGCGTCCGAGTACCCCGTGTGGGTGTGCAGGTCTCCGAAGTACAGGTTATAGGTAACTGGTTTCGAATCCTTCCCCGCAGAAGCAACATTGTTGGAGAAGAAAGGTCCAATCAGAACGAAAATCGCCACAATAGACACGATTGCAACGTAGGCTCTCCTAATCAAGCTGTCAACTCCCCCCTTGGCATGAAATCTGCCGAGATCGCAAATGATGAAACAAGCACAAATACCTTCCTTTTTCCAGAAGGAGAACAGTACTTGAGCCGGACCAGCGCTGGAGCCGCAGTGTGCAGCATTACAGGCAGAGGAAACCAAGATCTCCTACCGTTGATATGATCGAAGGGCGCAACAAACAAGAGTTAAACGCATGGAAGTCTATCTCGTGGTGGGGGAGGTTGAGTCAGCGTCTGATTCTCCCTGCTTGGTGCCGAGGGAGGGGCACCGTAAACATACCTGATTGAAACAGGAGTGAAGTGCAGATGAGAAGCAGAGTGTATGGTGCGATGCTTGCCGCTGTGATAGTCGGCATGATGTCCGTGTCCGTCCTGCCTGCCACAGGTTTGGCAGCAAAGGCGGGGGGAGCATTGCTGACTGCAGATGAGCTGGCATTCGCGAGAGAAGTTGGTGTGGGCGAATACGCATACGGCGTCAACCAAGTGTACGCGTATGAGTACGGCGAATTTGAGATGCCATTGGGTGAGGCGTGGAGAGGGGCAGGCAGCGGCGCTGCCCATGAGTACGCAGCCTATCTCAAGGCGGAGATGGAGGACATCGGGCTCAAAGATGTGGAGATGGAGGACTTTCCTGTGCATGCTTACAGCTACGGAGGTGCGTCGGTCCAGATAACCAAACCGACTCCGGGAACTGTTTGGCTGGCTGCGGGTCATGGAGGCCTCCCAGGAACGCCGCCTGAGGGCATCGAGGCCGAGATTGAGTATGTTGGCATGGGCACCAGGTTCGACTATGCGGACAAGGATGTCACTGGTAAACTAGTCCTCATTGACGTAAGCGAGGAGGAAATGTATTGGCTTCAGTACCCGCTCTACGAGGCAGAGCTGCATGGCGCAATAGGCGCGGTTGTGCACTGGATCGAGTACCAAGACGTTGAGGATTCGGTGGTCACGCACGACTCTGAGTGCAGGACGACAATCCCTGCTGTTTGCGTGAGCCACAAGAACGCAGAATACCTGAAAGACCTGATTATGACGAGCAGCGAGCCTGTCGAAGTCAAGATATGGTGCGACGCGGAGATAGACTATGACGGCACAGCGTACAATGTCTACGGCTACATACCGGGCACAGTCCATCCTGAAGAGTACATCGTGATCGGGGACCATTACGACAAGTGGTGGTACGGAGCCTCGGATGACGGGAGCGGCGTCTCGCGTCTGCTCGGAATCGCCAAGGCGATGGTGGACTCTGGCTACGAGCCGGACAGGACGATCGTATTCATCGCAACTGATGCAGAGGAGTATGGCTGGACGGACACGGAGTTCGACTGGGCGCTTGGCGCCTGGTGGTCGATATTCGATCAGCATCGAGATTGGGCCGGAAAGACCCGGGGATACTTCAACCTCGAAGGTGGCGGCGATAGCGGGGCCACGAGCGTGTACGCCTGGGGCACCCCTGAGACTCAGTTGTTCCGGAAGTCCCTGCTCAAGCTATTCGACGAGTGGTTCATGAAGAACAGGCCATGGTCTGCTTACTACTCCCGCTCGGTCGAATGGACAGAGAAGTTCTTCACAACATGGGCAGACGGGTTCAGCTGGGGCGCGGCAGGCATCCCCGTGATGGACGTTGGTAGCTGGAGATCGTTCGAGTACTCTGGCTACTCCTACCACACTCAGACGGATACCATGGAGTGGATCTCTGCGGAGAGCCTCGCGATGAGCATCATCGCGAACGGGATCGCTGCAATAGAGCTCGACAGGGCACTCATAGCTCCGTACAGCTTCCAGAAGAAGGCGGATGACATCGAGAAAAACATGAATTACGATGTCCTGGGTGAGGCTGGTGTGGACACGAGCTGGTTGAACGCAGCTCTGGGTGAATTCTATGATGCCGGGGATGAGCTGTGGAGCGAGATCCGCGCAACTAGGTATTCCGAGAATGCGGACGAGGTGAACCAGCTTCTCATGCAGGCGGAGAAGAAGCTCCAGTCCGAGCTCCAGATGGTCGGAGGTTACATCGAGTCGATGTATCCGCAGGAGCACTACGAGGATGACACCTGGTACATGAGAGAGGGCATATACTCCCTCGAGGAGGGAAACATCGACAGGGCACTGATGTGGCTCTCGTGGGTCTATGGCATGTACACGGGGAGGTGGGTCAGCCACGACAACTACGAGTACATGCAGCTCGACAGGTGGAACCTCGACAACTTCAACCAGTTCTGGGGAAGAGGCCGCACGGCTCAGATCATAGATATCTGGTACGAGTATGACTCGTTGCTACAGAAGAAGGCCGCCGGCGACTGGGATTTCTCCGACGAGATAGCCTCGTTGCAGGAGAAGTACAACATTGTGGTGGAGAACCTGCAGAAGGCCGTAGACGAGATGGCGCAGACACTGGTCGACGCCACTGAGATGCTGTACGACGCACGGGCGCTGCTCGAGTCATAGGCTCGAGGGACCGCTGCAGAAACCTTTTCCGTTTCTCCATTTCCCTTGCTTGCATTGATGCGCCTATCACCAACCGTTCTCTGTTAACGGAGCTACATGCAGTTGTACCATCGTCTCAATTGTAGGCAAGCCCATAACCAGAGTCGAGCGTCTTGTCCGAGATCCAGACGTTCTTGAAGCCGGACTGTCCGTCGTGCGATGTTGACTTGATGGCGTCATTCCCGACAGTTGGTGACATGTCACAGGCCTAACTGAGCCATCATTCCCAGAACGTCGAAGTATCCCCGCTCCCTTACAATTCGGCCGTTTTCGAGCTTGAATACTAGCACGAACGGATTTCGAATCTGCCTGTTGGTTGGTGGGATCATCTTCCCTCCTGGACCGGAAAGAGGCCCCTTGTGGGTTCCGACAAGAATCCACTCAGCACACACTCGCTCTCCATGGCCGAATATGTCCACCTCCTCGAAGCGGAAGTCCGGGAACCCGACAGCCAGGCTCTTGAAATAATCTAGAAGCATCGTCTTGCCTGTGATTGGCTGGGGGAGATCCGGTCCCGAGAAAGCAATTGAATCCGAATAGAACCTGAGACAGCGGTCCCAGTCTCTTGCATTCAGTGCCTCCCGTACGTGTTCTATGGAATGTATATTGTCCTCCAGGCTCATCTGTTTCCCCTTTCGAGAGCTGGTACGGTTCTCTTCTCTATAAGCTTTTCATCGACGCGCTGGCGAGGACATCGCCACTCCTAGGATTGCGGCCATGACCTCGATGTTTCTGATTGTCATTGGGTCGGGGAACTCGCCCGCGATCGTGCCCGAGTACTCGATCCATCCCAGGAGATCTTCTGCGGGGCCGAAAATCAGTGTGTCGATGAAATCCGCCTCGAGGGTATTCTCTTCGGACTTGCGTTTCGCTCTGAGCAGGACGGGTCGATTCACGACCTGCTCGTCCTCATTGAAAAGTGGGTTTTCTTCTTCGAGGTACACCCTCGTGATCTTGCTTATCTCCGCAGCTCTGTATCCCACACTATTTGGGTCGAAGTCTTCGAGCTTGTACGATTTCGTCCTCTGCCTGGCCCAAGCTTCGGGCCGCATCCCAGTCTCGACCTCGTATCGGTAGAGACCGTCGATCTGGCTTCGCAGACCGATCATGACCCATCTGAATCTGAAGTGCTTCTGTATCCGATTCGCGGTATCCTGAATCAGGTCGTGCACAACAATCTGCGGACGGCTGCAATACGAGAGAAGATGTGTGAAGAGCTCGAGCGTTTTCGAGGGCGGCTCGGTCTTCGCTTTCATGTAGTCGAATCTCAACTTGCGCTTCACTGCTTCAACGTCGACCGCATCCATCTGCGATTCCGAAGTATCCTAATGACCGCAGTCTTCATAAGGTATTTCCCTCCGGCGCAATTGGAGGCAGTCAGTTCGCCCCTACTCAGGACTGTGGCGACCTGCTCGCCTTTTCAGCGACGATCTCTACAGGCAGCAAGCTAGTCAAGGCGAGCGTTGGACCGCAACCGTCAAACTTTAGGCTCGCGGAATGCTTCACGTATCTGATGGAGGGCTTTGAGGAGGAGCGCAACCGGCTGGTTGACAGCCTGCTCAGGAGAGGATATGTGAGGACTCCCGAGGTCGAGAGTGCAATGAGGCGCGTTCCGCGTGAGGAGTTCATTCCTGTTGAGATTAAGGACGAGGCGTACATCGACACGCCTCTTCCCATCGGGGAGGGACAGACCATCTCGGCGCCGCACATGGTCGCCATAATGGCAGAAGCCCTCGATCTGTCCCAAGGCCACAAGGTTCTGGAGGTGGGGGCTGGCTCTGGCTATCACGCTGCCGTGTGTGCGGAGATTGTCGCTCCTGAGGGACACATCTACACCGTCGAGAGGATCTCATCCCTTGCGGCTTTCGCTGAGAACAACCTGAAAAAGACGGGCTACGGTGGGCTCGTGACCGTGATATTTGGAGACGGCACTCGGGGCCTGCCAGAACATGCTCCTTTTGACAGGATGTTCGTTGCGGCGGGTGCCCCTGACATCCCAGTGCCTCTGACCGATCAGCTCGCAGACGGGGGCAAGCTGCTTGTGCCAGTCGGCGGCAGGTACTACCAAGACCTGATCAGGGTCGAGCGCAGAGGAAAGAAGTTGCTGAAGGAGAACCTCGGCGGCTGCGTGTTCGTGCCCCTGATTGGTGAGCACGGATATCACTGAGCTGGTGGTCAGAGAAACCTCAGAATTCCAGACAGATTCTTCTCTTCAACTGCGGCGTGAGCACTCCTCCTGATCGCTTCATCCGATGGCCGGAATGCTATCCCGAATCCCGCCTTTCTGAACATCGAGATGTCGTACTTGGAATTGCCCACGGCGACCGTGTTGTTGAGCGGGATTCCCATTCTCTTCGAGGCCTCGGCTATGCCGTCGCCTTTGTCCATCAGTCTAACACGCAGTACGCCTTCTCCAGAGAGCCTTCCGGCCGCGTCTCTGGCCAACCCATTGGCAAGATGAAGGTCCATGCCCAACTCATTTGCGATTCTCTCTGCAAGAAGGTCGATTCCAGCAGACACTATTGCCGTCCTCGCCCCAATCCTCTTGAGTTCCCTCATGGTCTCGTGCGCCCCAGGCATGATTGGAACTTCGTCGAGGATCTTGCGTATCCTGTCTTCCGTCACCTCTGGGTCCTTCTTCCTCCACAAGTCTATGTCCCTTCTGATGAACTCGAGGTCATCGATCTCTCCCCGGAGATAGGCGTAGAGGGAGTGGTCATTGTTCACGCCGAAATGCCTGTGGACATAGACCCACGAGCTCTCAATGTCCGCAAGGACGCCGTCCATGTCGAAGACTACCAGCCTGGCCACGGCCTGCTGATTGCGGGAAGACTTATTAAAACCATGCAGTCATTGCTCTGGGCAGATGATCACTCTCATTGGTGTCGGCCACGTCTTCGCCATCGCCAACAACGTGAAGGAGATCATAAGGTCGCGAAGTCCTGATGTAGTGTGTCTCGAGCTGGACGCAGCGCGGTATCACGCGCTGTCTGAGAAGCGGCAAGCGGGGTCGGTCCCGCTGCAGTATCGGCTCCTCGCCTATCTGCAGAGGCGCATGGCGATGAAGTTCGGAACCGAGGTCGGCGACGAGATGATGGCTGCAGTAGACGCTGCTGGGGAGGTCGGTGCAAAGATAGCACTGATAGATATGGACGCCTCGAGGGTCTTCACGCTCCTCTGGAAGAAGATGTCGTCCAGGGAGAGGCTCAACCTATTCGCCGGTGCGCTCGTTGGACTGTTTGTGTCAAAGGAGACTGTGGAGAAGGAGATGAAGAAGTACGAGGAGCACGAGGACGAGTACATCGCGACGCTCGGAGCGGGCTTGCCCACCGTGAAGGAGGTCCTCATTGATGACCGGAACAAGTTCATGGCTGAGAGGCTTTCATCTCTCGCAGCACAGCATCCCAGGATCGTCGCGGTCGTGGGCGACGGACATATCCCGGGACTGCTCGAGCAATTGAGGCCGACAGAAGTCGAAACTATCAGGCTGAAGGATCTGAGGAAGGGCGCAGAGCGGAAGGATGAATCCTCTGAGTACTCTGCTAGCTTCTGGTATCAGAGTGAGTAGGTACAAGAAGGCACACCCCGGGAAGGGAAAGCGACAGCCCTTCCCGCGGCCATTATCGGAAATCCATATCTCACCGGGCTCGCAACGTCCCTTATATTCTTGCCGTTGAGAAAAGATCTCTATATTGAAATGTCTCTCGACGACAATTCCATACCGGCCACCTTCTTCTCAAATCTCCTCGTCTTCACGGATTCCCGGGGCTATCGGACATACCTCTATTCGCGGTTTTCCCGCACTATGGTACTTCGTCCCTTTGTCAGGGATGTGCCCCAATCCATAGGACGCACTCGAAGTGCACTCTTTTCCCGGGGTTGGATCCGTGACCAGAACATCGTATGGTCTTTCGACTATTCGTAGACTTTGGAGATCGAGGGACTATTTCATCATAACATCCGTAGGGGAGAGCGTCTAGTTTGCGTCCAGCTCCCTGCATCAATCATTGAGAATCACAAACTTCCTTAAGGCCCTTGATGATATTGAATTGAGAGCGCAATAGCTATCTGTTCATGATCGAGTCTCGATGAGAGGTGAACTACTTGTCCACCAAGACTGCCGATATCCGTGCACGGAACTCAAGATGCACAAACGACAAGAGAACTTGCGCACAGAAGTACGCCTCCATAATGAGGACTTCAAAGGCGATCTACACGCGCGCAGGGAACTTCCTGCCTGGCGGAGTGGAGAGCAACTTCAGACACCTGGATCCATTCCCTTTCTATGTTGCCAGGGCCGAGGGATCCAAGATCTACGATGTTGACGGGAACGTGTACATAGATTTCCTTCTCAGCCAAGGGGCCATCCTGCTTGGCCACCGCAACAGAGATATCGAAGACGCAGTTATCAAGCAGCTGGAGAAGGGAGCGAATACTGCGATCCCTACAGAACTCGGAGTCGAAGTCGCTAGAATGATCTCCCGCTATGTGCCCAGTGTCAGACTTCTTCGGTTTGCCAACTCGGGCACTGAAGCTACGATGCACGCACTGAGGACCGCCAGAGGCTTCACTGGCAGGGACAAGATCGCCAAGCCCGAGGGAGGATACCACGGCATTCACGACGGCGTCCTTTGGAGCATATGGGCACCAAAGCTGAGGGGACCCGAAAAGCGACCCAAGGCGACGCCAGTCTCCAGAGGAGTCCCCAAGGCCATGGCCAAGACAGTCGTAGTGTTCCCATTCAACGACATCGAGGCTACGTACGACATCCTGTACAAGGAAAGGGAAAGCCTGGCTGCAGTCATCACTGAACCTGTCCTGGCAAATGTGGGCTGTCTTGTTCCAAGGGACAACTACCTCGGGGAACTGCAGAAGATATGCAACGAGTTAGGAATACTCCTGATCCTGGACGAGGTCATAACTGGTTTCAGGCTCGCGAGAGGTGGTGCTCAGGAGGTCTTCAAGGTCAAGCCTGATCTCACCACCTTCGGGAAGGCGCTCGGAGGAGGCTTCCAGATGGCTGCCTTCGGAGGGCGAAAGGATGTGATGATGGAGCTCCTGAGTTCAGACAAGAGCTGGCCGCCCAAGAAATGGCCGACCCAGACCTACCATGCGGGCACCTACAACGCGCATCCCGTGAGCCTTGCCGCCAGCGCGGCAGTCATGAGACTGATATCGGACGACCGGGTGTATTCTCATCTGAAGAGGGTCTCGGGGATGTTATTCCCTGGGCTGCAGCAGCTGATTGACGATAGGCACATAACGGCGCAGGTGGCGTCCTGCGGATCCATGGGCCATATCTACTTCGGAGCACCTGACGTGCGCACGGCGCGCACCGCCCTCAACACCGAATGGGATACACTGGGCAAGTGGGGGATGGAGTGTCTCGTCCGGGGCATGCTATTCGGGCATCCGAAGGGAGAGAAGATGTTCGTCTCCACGGCGCACACGCGCGGGGACATCGAGAAGGCGCTCGAGGTTGCGGACTGCGGGTTCGGCACGGTCTGCGACTGACCTCGGAAAAGATCATAGGGGATCCAGAGCGGTGCTGTCATCTCAGTGAGAGACAGTTTGATGCCGCTCTTGCCCGCTCAACAAATCGACACATTCGGCGAATACTTCGTTGTATCGATCAACATCATTCTCGGTTGTCTCCGGAGAGACCAATGCCATGTAATGGAATGGAGTGAGCAGAATCCCTCGATTCAATGCCATCAAGTGCATCAATCTATCTAGCTCCAAGTCCTCACCAACCTGGGCTTCCGAACCATTGCGAGGAGGTCGAGGTTGGAAACTATACCCATACTCTACTCTGGCCCCCAGGCGTATTACATGCCACGGTAGCCCCGTGGATCTTATCACTTCCTTGATGCCGTTCGCGAGGCGTTCTGCCAATGTAGTCATCCTGTCGTAAGCCTCTTCAGTCATGACCTTCTCTAGGTTCGTTCTCATAGCGGCTACTGCAAGAGCATTGCCGGATAGAGTGCCTCCAACTCCGCTGCTAGATGCATCCTTCTTCATCGTCTCTGCAACTTGAGCTTGAATCCTTTCGGCTACCTCTTCACTAATTCCATACGCTGCAGCTGGTATTCCACCTGCTATTGGTTTTCCAATCGTCATCATATCCGGTTTCAATCGATGCTCACGCGTATATCCTCCAGGGCCTGTGCAAATCGTGTGCGTTTCGTCGAAGATTAGGAGAGTCTCGTGACGCTTGGTGATCTCACGAAGCGCGTCATGATAGCCTTCCTCAGGAAGAATAATCCCGATATTGGTCATCGCGGGCTCGCAAAGGACGCAAGCGACATCCTCATGACTCAAAGCTTCTTCGAGCGCAGGGATGTCATTGAACTCGATCACTCTAGTTGTCGTGGCAGGATCGATTGCGGGCCCGGTATTACTTGGGCCAGGTATTGCCTTGCCGTCCCTCATCCATATCAAGGCTTCATCGACGCTGCCATGGTAGCATCCGTTGAAAACCAATATCTTCTTGCGCCCGGTAATCACCCGTGCAAGGCGGATTGAGAACCTATTTGCATCCGTGGCAGTCATCACAATCTGCCAATAGGGAAGACCGAATCTTCGTGCAAGCTCTTCCCCGACCCAGACAGAATCCTCTGTGGGTAGCATCGTCGTAATTCCATTGTCTATGTGATTCTTGACGGCATCAGTGACGGCCTTGGGAGAATGACCGAACATAGCGCCTGTGTCTCCAAGGCAGAAATCAATGTACTGATGTCCATCGACATCTCTGATGTGAGCCCCTCTAGCATCGGCGACAAAGACAGGGTATGGCCCCGCCCATCTCACCATCCAGTTCATCGGAACGCCGGCTAGGAGAGATTTCTTCGCTCTTTCGAACAACGCTCTTGACTTAGGTGTTCTGTCTACGAACCGCTTCTCTTCTATCTCCTGCAATTCCCTTATTCGAGACCTATCAACACCAACCAAGGATGGTCACTTCCTGTCTTTGCCCGATAGTCTGAGGTCCTATTACTATTATGTGAAAACGTGCTCACAATCAACAATGCTTGAACATGATTCCGAAACACTGATACAATACTGTTCGGTCTTGAAGATCCGAGATGGCCCTCTTCGGTCATGGAGCGAGTTCGGTACTGTCAAGAACGAGATTGACCATCTCACATGGCTAAGGAACATAGCGCAAGTGATGCATACGGAGGCTGCATGAGAGATTCGAGATTCCCGAAAGAGGAGATCGCCCGTAGGGTGAGTCGGGTCAGGAAGACCATGGAGCGACGTGGCATCGACTTCCTGGCCGTATTCTCTTCTCCGGGCAGCATGAGATACGAACAGAGAGGCCACGTCATGTATCTGTCAGGCTATGAGCCGTATTTCGGGAACGCCATGGTCATCATTCCCGTCGAGAAGGGTATGGACCCTCTTCTCCAAACGGACTCTGCAGACTACTTCCCGTCGGAGTGCACTTGGATTGATAATGTCGTCTCTGCACAGGATCCAGTGAACGCGATTAGTGCCTACATGAAAGAGGAGAGGCTCGGGAAGGCGAGGCTTGGCATCGTTGGGGAGTACTCCGTCCCTCCCCAGTTGCTCGAAAGGATCAGAAGAACGCTGCGGGGATCGAAGATAATGCTTGTGTCTCAAATCCTCGAAGATGAAAGAGCTGTCAAATCAGAGTACGAGATATCCTGCATCAGGAAGGCGCTGGACATCGCCAAGAAAGGAATAGACTCAGGTGCTGCATACGCCAAGCCCGGACTCTCTGAGAGAATGATCACAGGGGAGATTGAACGCGAATGCCGTCTGGCCGGTGCGGAAGGATTCCCTCACAACACGATGGTCACTGGTGGGACAGACAAGAAACATCTTGAGTGGTGGTGGTACTGCGGAGACAGGAGACTGAAGAAGAACGACCCGTGGAACATCGACATCGGCACGATGTTTGGCGGATACTGCTGTGACGTCGCAAGATCTCTCTGCCTTGGTGGGGCGTCGAGAAGACACCGCCAGGCATACGAGCATCTTGTCGTGGCTTTCGAAGCCGCCATGGAGTCCGCTCTTCCAGGGGAGATGGCTTCAGGAGTCAACAGGGCCGCGGAGAAGGTCATGGTCAAACACTTCAAAGGAGACTTCTCGGGCATAGGACATGGCGTCGGTCTCGAGGTCCACGAGTGGCCGTTCATCGGGTATGAGTACATCCTGAATGACCCTGTCTACAGAGACCGCGAGTTGAAGGAAAATATGGTGATTTCCGTGGAGCCGCAAATCTATTTGAAGGAGTTCGGGTATCTTCAGTTCGAGGACGAGTTCGTAGTAACGAGGTCGGGCGGGAAGCGCCTTTCGAGGCTGCCCTTCGGTCTGATTGAGATTGGGTAGAAAGTGAGGTGATTGAGTGAGGCCGAGCGTAACGAGATTGTCGGATGTGAGCACGGTGGTTTTCAAGGACGGGCTCGACACGAAGTTCGTCTCGAACAGCGCGTGGGACCTGGGCATGTACTTCATGGAGCCAGGGATGACCACGATCATCTTCTCCACGGAGGAGAAGGATGACGGGACAGCTGAGGAGTGGTACGGGTCCGCATTCGAGTTCTACTACATTGTCACTGGTCAGTTCACAGTCTGGTTCGCGAAGGACGCGAACGACCTGAGGAAGAAGAAGGCTTCGAGCCTGGTGCTGAACGAGGGCGATGTGGCTTCGTATCCGCCCGGCTGGAAGTACATGGTCCAGAACACCGGGAATATCCCCGGCGCCTTCTTCTGGGGCAAGACTGCTCCGCATAAGGGAGTGAAGGTCAGGGAGAACAGGCCGTTGAAGATCATAGGCTGACATTCCCTGCCGATATCGCTCGTTCCCCGGACAGGAGCGCCGGATGCTTTGATTGCCAGCAGATTCCAAACCAATGTCCGGGCCCTCGCACTCGCTCTGAAGCAGTTTCCACCAGACTTTCGGATCCGGAACGGAATGACCGATTGGCCAAGGATAGAGGCCTTATCTCGCTCTGACATCTACCAGGGGTTCGAGTATCTGTACAATGAGCTCAAGAGAGGATGAAGAGACTACACCCAGCATGAACTTCAGAAAGAGTCATATTGGCACAAGCTCGATTTGCGGTTCGTTCGAACTGAAGGCACAGGGTGGCTCAGATGGAGAACAGAATAGCACTGATACCGAGAGTGATGATGAAGGGCGCTATGGGTCCGAAAGACTACGGTCTGTTGATCACGGATCGAAGATCCATATTCGTGCTGGAGAAGGCGAGCAAGGCCGCGTTGCTGGGTGTTCTGGGAGACGCTCTTCTGTCCGACAAGAAGGAAGTCGATTATGCTGGCGAGGATATCGAGAAACTTGCATCGGACGAGCAAAACACCGTTGTGCCCCACGAGAACATACAGAAGCTCCATCTGAAGAAGGGCTTCTCATCATACACAATGAGCAACGCGTACACGCTGCTCGTTGATTACGCTGACCCAGCGGGCAAGACAAGGTCGGTCAAGGCGTTTCTTGTGCCATCCAACGAATTCCTCGCCCTGAAGAAGAAGGAAGGCGTGGACAAGAAGACGGCAATCGAGGAGTATGCGCGATCTGCGAGAAATGCGTTCGAGCGAGCGCTCGGCGCATCGGCCGCTGCAAAAGCAGAGTGGGATGTCTGATGTCGCCTAAACCTGTGCAGATAATCGCATACATTCTCATCGTTATCGGAATAATAGGTCTGGCCTGGTCATTCCAGCCCACAAAAGGGACCACCACTGCAGAGCTGCCAACAGGACAGGGTTACTTCGGCTATGTCAGGGTGTCCATGTGGTTGAGCGGACACGTCGAAGGGGACTTTGAGGTAACCTCTGGAGGCGGTACCGTGCGGTTCTTCATCTTCGACTCTGTTCAGTACGAGGACTATAGTTATGATGGCATTGCATCCGATAGCATGTTCGCGGTAACAGGTTCCTCGGGGTCGTTCTCAGAGGATCTTCCGACGACATCGACGTACTACCTCGTGGTCGATCACGGGTCGACCACCGCAGCCCAGTCGGTCAAGATTACGTACAAGGTCTCGGGGCTCGATTTCAAGTACTTGATCGGCGGGGTCGTTCTGCTGGCTATAGGCGCTGTCCTGGCCGTTGTCGGCTTGAGGATGAAGGCGAAAGCAAAGGCAGCGACGCCTCCCCCTGCAGCCCAGACCGCGCCAACGGGCGAAGTCGTGATGTTCGACAAGAAGACCTGATGGATTGTCGTGGGGCCTCATGTCCGAACCGTGACGGCCGCGGATTCAAGAAGGACCCATAGGGATGGTATGTAGAAGAGGCCTCTCGCCTATCTCGTGGTTGGTGAACTACGATGAGGCAAGAGACCATACGATACGTGGGACTGGATGTACATGAAGAATTCTGCCAAGCTTGTGTGATCGACCCCTCCGGGCGAGTCCTCTCAAACGAGAAGTTCTCGTCCACCAGAGACGAGATCGAGAGATTCCTCGCCAGATTCAAGGATGCCAAGTTCGTCCTCGAATCCACGGGCATCTGGGAGTTCATCTATGAAGGGATTGAACGGAGAGGATTCGAGGTAGTGCTGGCTCATCCGATGAAGGTCAGAGCTATTGCAGAAGCCAAGGTCAAGACAGACAAGGTGGATGCGGAGACTCTAGCTCAGCTGCTGCGAGCGAACCTGATTCCCAGATCCTGGGTCCCCTCGAAGGCTATGCGCGATCTCAGGCAACTCGTGAGACAGCGCGTCTATCTCTCGAGGCAATCCACGAGCTTCAAGAACAGGATTCACGCCGAACTCCTCAGACGAGGAGTAAAG
>CAYOXJ010000014.1:0-16242 GCA_964407905.1 uncultured Thermoplasmata archaeon | reverse complement strand
GCCCTCGGGGAGAACGAGTTCAAGCTTCTGGAGCTGGTGATAAAGCCGGATGCCACGCTCAACGTCGGGGACTACATCTACATCGGCAAGGAGCTCGAGAGGAGGGACAAGATACTCCATGTCAAGAGGAGGATAAGTTTCAGCGAGCTCACTCATGCGGCTCAGAGCGAGCTCCCGACCGTGGTCATGGGCATAATCAAGGCGAAGGAGCCGAGGTTCGTTCAGTTCTTCAATGAGGCACAGGCCATAACCACGCGTTTCCACATGCTCGAGCTGTTGCCAGGTCTGGGCAAGAAGACCATGTGGAGCATCATCGAAGAGAGGAAGAAGGGGGCATTCAAGGACTTCGCAGATCTGTCGCACCGGGTTCCTTTGGCGCACCAGATCGAGAAGCTCATCGCGAAGCGGATCGAAGAGGAGCTCGCGAACCCCGAGGAAAAGTACCGCCTGTTCGTGGCCAGGTGATGCGCCCAAGAGGCGGTCCTGATGCGGGCAGAAGATGTCAAGGCCGTTCTCGAGTCGATTGGCAAGAGGCCTTCAAGACGGCTGGGCCAGAACTTTCTCTTGGACGAATTCGTAATCAAAAGGCAGGTCGAACTCGCTGATCTCTCCTCCACGGACGTGGTTCTGGAGATCGGGCCAGGTCTCGGGAATTTAACGGATGAGATTCTGAGATCGGGCGCGAAGGTCGTGGCGGTGGAGCAGGACTCGGCGTTCTGCGCGTTTCTCAGGCGTCGGTTTGGCGAGAGGATACAGCTGGTCCAGGCAGACGCTGTCAAGGCGTTTCTCCCTCAGTTCAACAAGGTGGTTTCGAACCTGCCGTATCAGATCTCATCGCCGATCACATTCAAGCTGCTCGATGCAGGGTTCGACGTTGCCGTCCTGATGCTTCAGAGAGAGTTCGCTGAGAGAACGGTCGCGAGGCCTGGGACTCCGGAATACGGAAGGCTGTCTGTAGGAGTGTACTACCGGGCTAATTGCGAGGTGGTCCTGAACGTGTCGCGCAATTCCTTCTGGCCAGAGCCAAAGGTCGATTCCTGCCTCGTCCGCATGACACCCAAGCAGCCTCCGTTCAAGGTCGATGACGAGGAGGTCTTCTTCAAGGTGACTCAGGCCATCTTCTCGCACCGAAGGAAGAAGGTCTCGAACTCACTCAAGACGGATCCCGCTGTGGCTGACCTGCGCAGCCAGATTGCCGAATCTGAGCTGGTGAGACTTCCTCATGCGGCGAAGAGGGCAGAAGAGCTGACACCGGAAATGATCGGCGAACTCGCTGATGCCCTGGTTGCTCTCAGCGTGTCTTCCTCGAGAAAAACCTCTTGACTATCGCGTTGGCGATCTTTCCAGGTCCATCGACCAGAACATCACATGCAGGGACGCCGTATTTCTTCTCGTATTCCGCGATCTTCTTCTCGACCTGTCTTCTGGTCATTCCCTCGTGGTTGATCGCGATGCCGATGATGTCACAGCCAGCATAAAGTCTGATGTGATCCCTCTCTTGGTCGATGGTGGGGTTCGGAAGGCGGAGTTCGTCCTTGTGATAGGTCCTGTGCTTTCGTCCAGGAGCGACCTGCAGCACCACAGCATTGGGCGCTGACGCAGCTACGATGGCCCTCGAACCAGTCACGTAGGCCGGGTGGCTCAGCGCCCCTTGCCCTTCGATTATGATGAGCTTCGGATGCTCCGTATCATAGGCCTGCACGATCGCGTCCTCAAGCTCGCCCACGACATAGTCTCCTCGAATGGCGTCCAGAGGAACTCCGAACTTGGACCCCTGCAGAAGGCCGGTCTGGCCAGTGGCGACGAAGCTCGTCTTGATGCCTCTGGCGTTCATCTCCTTCGTCAGAACGATCGCGGTCGTGCGTTTGCCAATTGCGGCGTCCGTGCCAAGCACGGGGATGCGCACCGCACCCAGCCTGGATGCGAGGTTCCTGTAATAGTGCATCTTCTCCAGCGGCGGCTCCTTTCTTATGTCGACGATCGTGATGCCGTGCTTCTTGGCCAGCTCGCTGAGCTCAGGGTCCTGTGCGAGCCACTCGTGAAGGCCTGATATGATGTTGACCTTGCTCTTTATGGCATCCTTGATGCCGGGCCTGAACTCCTTGGGAAGCATTCCCCCGATCGTCGCCACGCCCACGATCAGGTAGTCAGGCCGCGACCGCAACTTCGATAGTGCGTCATTGACGGATGCGAAGATGGGTATGCCTGCCTTCTTTCCCTCGATCACCTCTCCCGCATCTTTTCCCGCGTTCGTGCTGTCTACGATGCCAAGTATCTTGAATCGCAGAGAATGACGCACGAGCCCGTGTGCCGTCTTCGCCATGGTCTTGGCAAAAGCGCCCTCGGCGAGGACTATGGCGGTATCCATGGTTTGTCGCAATCGCTTGACCGTATAAAACACTTGACTTTCGACCGAGTCCTTTTTCTATCCAGATGCTCATTGAGCCCTTGGGGAGCAGAGTGCTGGTTGGTATTGTAGGCAAGCCCAACGTTGGCAAGTCCACTTTCTTCTCTGCGCTCACTCTCGCGACTGCGCAGATCGCAGCCTATCCGTTCACGACAATCGAGCCGAACAGAGGCGTGGGATACGTCAGAGGAAAATGTCCGCATCTCGACTTGGGCAAGCAGTGCAACCCGCACAACTCGATGTGCGACAACGGCACTCGGTTCGTCCCGATTGAGGTGTTGGACGTTGCTGGCCTTGTGCCCGATGCCCATGTCGGCCGAGGCCTTGGCAACAAGTTTCTCGACGACCTAAGGCAGGCAGATTCGTTCATCCATGTTGTCGATGCGAGCGGGGGCACGGATTTCGAGGGCAATCCGGTCGGTGTTGGGACGCACGATCCTGTCCTCGACGTGAGCTTCCTCGAGAAGGAGATATCATATTGGATATTCGGCATACTCGAGAAGACCTTCCCGAAGATAGCAAAGCAGGCCAAGTTGGCAGGGACCAAGATCGAGAAGGCGTTACAGGAGAAGCTGACGGGCCTCTCAATAACCGAGAACCAGATACTCGCCGCGTTCAGGAACGCAGCCGTGGATTCCGACCCGACTCTGTGGGGCGATCAGGATCTGCTCCGGTTCTGCCAATCGCTTCAGAAGATCAGCAAACCGATGATAATAGCCGCGAACAAGGCAGACATCGCCCCGCCTGAGAACATCGAGAAACTAAGAGCGACCGGATACCCCGTCGTTGCCACCAGCGCTGAGTATGAGCTGGCGCTCAGGCGCGCTGCGAAGGCTGGCCTGATAGCCTATGTCCCCGGGGACGCCCATCTGGAATATCCTGACAAGTCGAAGCTGAACGAGAAGCAGATCGCCGCATGTGACAGGATACATGAATGGCTTAAGACCCACGGCACCACGGGTGTACAGGCCGTTCTTGAGGAGGTCGTGTTCAAGGTCCTGGACCTCATGATCATCTACCCTGTTGAGGACGAGCACAAGTGGATCGACAAGCAGAACAGAGTGCTGCCGGACGCCTACCTCATGCGCCGCGGCTCGAATGCGAGGGAGCTCGCATATAAGGTCCACACGGACCTGGGTGATAACTTTATTAGGGCGATAGACGGAAGGACCCACATGACTATAGGTCAGGATCATGTGCTCAAGGACGGCGATGTGATCAAGATAGTCGCAAGAGCTTGATGCTGATGGGGCAGTGGGACATAAGGCTGATCCAGGCCTCCTACAAGAAGATGGAGAGCGACCTGGCAATCCACCTGTATGGGAAGACCAACGACGGCAGATCAATCACTGTGAAGTATGTCGGGTTCGAGCCATACTTCTTCGTCGTGGACCCCCCACCAGACGTCGTCGAGATGATGAACAACGATGATCGCGTGAAACGTCTCGAGGACACCGAGCTTCTTTTCAAAGGCGAGATGAGGAAGTGCAAGCGCGTTGTTGTGACCTTCCCATGGCTCGTGCCGGACATCAGGAAGGGCATAATGCCGAGGGCAACGGTCCTCGCCGCTGACATACCCTTCCATTTCAGGTTCGTGTATGACCTGGACGTCGGCTCTTGCGTTCGCGTTGTCGGAGAGGAGCTGGACGATAGGACTTACAGTACTGACATTGTCGTCAGGGCCGAACGATTCGAGCCCATCAAGCCATTCATGCCGAAATTGCGGATCCTGAGCTTCGATGTTGAGACCAGCCTGAAGGAGCCCAAGATCTACTGCATATGCTGCGTCGTGAAGGACAACGACGAGATCAGGGAAGAGAAGCGGTTCTTCGGCGACGAGAAGCAGATGATCAGGGCCTTCTCCGACTACATCGTGGACACTGATCCGGATGTGATCTCGGGATACAATATCGATGGGTTCGACATACCACAGATACTCCAGCGCGCTCAGGCCTTGCGCATGCCGGAACTGTCCTGGGGCAGATACCCCGGCGGCCTCAGCCAGTACAACAACAGGTTCTGGTGGACAGAGGGCCGGATCATCATTGACGCCTGGTGGGCCGTCAAGAGGATCCTGAAGCCCAAGCAGGAGACGCTTAACGCGGTCTCGAAGTTCCTGCTCGGTGAGGAGAAGCACGATGTGGACCCCAAGAAGATGGACGAGGAGTGGGAGAAGGACAAGGAGAAGGTCATGAAGTACTGCGTCCAGGACGCGATACTGTCGATGAAGATCCTTGAGAAGATTGCCATTCTTCAGAGGAGCATGGATCTGGCCACCGTCTCGAAGCTGCCTTTGGACGACATTGTCAATGGCACGACATCTCAGTTCGTCGACTCGATTCTGATACGCGAGGCTGACAGGAACCTTGTCGCCGTCCCGATGACGATGCGCTCGAGCGAGGAGGTAGAAACGATCGAGGGCGGCTACGTCCACGAGATGAAGCCCGGGCTCTACCACTGGGTCCTGACGCTCGATTTTAGGAGCATGTATCCAAGTCTGATCATCTCGAAGAACATCTGTTTCACGACACTCTCGCCGAAGGGCACGATCGTCTCTCCGACCGGCGCACGTTTCCACGACAGGAGCGTGCGCGAGGGGCTTCTTCCCAGGATACTGAGGCGGTTGATGGAGGAGCGCGCCGCGACGAAGAAGGCGATGATGGAGTCAAAGACCCCTGACGAGAGGCGGTACTACGACGGCCTCCAGGAGGCGATCAAGATACTCATGAATTCGTTCTACGGCGTTCTCGCCTCTGCTTTCTACCGGTTCACAGACCCGAAGATCGGTGCGAGCATTACGGCGTTTGCCAGAGAAGCGACAAAGGACCTGATAAGGAAGCTGGAGGCTGAAGGGCTCAAGGTGATCTACTCCGACACCGACTCCGTGTTCTTCCTATCGCCACATGCGAACCTCGAAGAGAGCGTGAAGCTAGGACGGCAAATGGCGGAGAAGTTCTCAAGCGAGGGCATGGTGCTTGAGTTCGAGAAGACGATGGACCCGTTCTTCTCCCACGGCATGAAGAAGAGGTATGTGGGCAGGATGGTCTGGCCCAGGCAGGAGCTGGTGGTGCGCGGCTACGAGATGCGCCGGACAGATTCTTTCGATCTTCAGAGCGAGGTCCTCGGCGAGGTATTCGAGCGCATCCTGAACGAGGACATGCAGGGGGCCGTGACTTACACGAGAAGCGTCGTGGATGCCCTGATGAACGGCAGAGTTGACCCAGCCAAGCTCGTGATATCGCGTTCCGTCAGAGACGAGAGCCAATACAAGGCCAGCGACAGCATGGTCAACGTCCGCGTGTTCAAGAAGCTCAAGGAGATGGGCTACGACACGCAGCCAGGAATGAAAGTCTCGTGGATCGTGACCAATAGCCGTGCATCTCCTCAAGAGGTCGAGCCATGGATTGAGGGTCGAGAGACGACGGTGAAACCGGACGCGAAGTACTACGCGACCCGCTTGGCAGCCACGATCGCGCGCGTGACAGAATCATTCGGATGGGACGAACGCTCTCTGTTGTCCGGGGTGCAGCAGGCGACGTTCAAGGACAACGACTTCGAGACGAAACGCGAAGCAAGGACCGCACAGCCGAAGAAAACCGATAAGAAGCTCAATCTGGACGACTTCATGTAGCGTCATGTGGCGGCTACAACAGGTTTATATAAGCCCTCCCTTTTGCTGTGTCCCGCAGCGGCGAGATCTTCCTGGTCTCGCAAGGGGATGTGCGCTCAGGCGTGAACCCACAAACAGCTGGATGTGACTGTGATGGCAGAAGAGGCAAAGAAAGCTCCTTCCAAGAAGGAGCGAAAGGTGAAGGTGCTAGCGAAGAAGGAAACGTCAGCGGCTCAGCCCGCAGCGGCAGCACCTGCACAGGCGCCGGGACCGGGAGAGAAGAAGGGTGCCGGCGCGAAGAACATGTATCATTTTGTCGGCGAGGCCTGGAAAAACCTCGACAGCGACGTGATGAAGGACCTGATGTGGCAGCGCCTTGTCGACTGGAGAAGGGAGAACACGTTCGTGCGTGTGGACAAGCCTCTCAGGTTGGACCGCGCGCGTGCCCTAGGGTACAAGGCGAAGCCAGGGTTCGTGGTTGTCAGGGCCAGGGTTCGCAAGGGGGGTCTCAGGAAGCACAGGATCAGGAAAGGGCGCAGGCCGAAGAGGAAAGGTATCCTGAAAATCACGATGAGGAAGAACATCCAGAGGATCGCCGAGGAGAGGACTTCCAAGCGATACCCGAACCTCGAGGTCCTCGCATCCTATTGGGTCGGTGAGGATGGTCGGCACAAGTGGTTCGAGGTCATCATGGTCGATCCGAACCATCCCGTGATAATGGCCGATCCGAAGCTGAACTGGATCTGCAGCCCGAAGCACGCTGACAGAGCGGGCAGAGGTCTTACCCCTGCAGGCAAGAAGGGCAGAGGGCTCGTGAGGGTCAGGGGCATGGGCGCCGAGAAGACCAGACCTTCCCTTGGCTCGCGTGGGCGCCAGGGCACCTAGCCCCGGATCTTGCTCAGCAGACTGTTGATCTCTGTTTCATTCATTCCCACCAAGGGGTAGAATACCGGAAGGTCGCCCTTGGGCGTGCCGTGGCTCTCGATTTCTCTCAGAGTCCACGGAAGAGCAATCCCCATGCAGTCGTGCTTGGCTGCAGATGCGAAGAGATCGTCCTCCGGCAGTGTCGACTTCAGGAGTGGATACCACTTCTCAAGTGGTGCGAGCAGGGATTGATCCGAGGTCGCGGCCAACATGCTGCACCCTCGCTTCATCATCAACCATGACGATGCAATCGCGTTTTCGGAATCGAGAATCGAGAGCACCCTGCCCTGCGTGCCGAGAGGCATGCCACCTGGGCCAGCCAGAACGGAACTGAACAGATAGGCGTTCCTGTCCCGGACCTCGACGAAGATCTCGACATCGGGTTCGTCGAGAGAGACCTTGATGCCGAGCGATTCGTTATCTCTCAGAATTGCTTCGCCCAGCCTCTGTGCCATCGATTGGCTCGTGTAGGGGTGGTTCCCTGTTCGTCTGGGCCTGATGGCAAAGGATGCGTCATTGAACATCAATGGTCGGGCGAATTCTGTCGTTTCCCTTGTGAGCGTATCGAGGTCGCTTTGGACTTGCGTCACCGGACTGAATGACACCACTCCGAAGGTCTTTGACAGTATTTCGCATGATCTTCTCCAATCATCCGAATCGACGAAGACCCTGCCCCTCGTTGAACTGATCACGCAGGGGGTTCTCGCGAGAGCATGTCTCTTTCGAATGTCGTCGACGAGAGCATTCTCGAACCTCCTCCTGACAGAGGCGCTCTTGAGCCCTAGCTCTCCGTACCTGACCAGAAGTGTGGGCATCCGTCATGACATGAACGTGTCTCGCAATAAACGTTTCAGCCAGGATCGTGCCCATCTCTTTGGGGCAGCTTCTTCCCAGGGTTCATGATATTGTGGGGGTCGAAAGCTCTCTTGATGTCCCACATGACGTCGAGGGCGACATCGGAGTACTCGAGAGAGAGGCCGTTCTGGTGCTTGATGCCAATCCCGGTGCAGCCTGCGATGGATCCCCCCAACTTGATTGCCAGTTCCAGGATCTCCCTGTACGCCTTCTCGTAATTCCGCCATCCATTTTTGCCCAACGGGATGAGGAACTTCCCGTAGACCATCTTGTAGCGGCCTATGTCCAAGCCGTACTTTCCATCCGCGGTGGGGCTCAAGCCATACCTCGGCATGATCTCGTTCCAGACTGCGTCGTAGAATTCCCTGATCCGCTCCAATGGGACATACGGCAGGAAATCCTCCTCGTATCCGATGGCTGCCCTCGCGCCGCACCATTGAATTGTGTACTTGCCGTACAGCCTCTCCATCGGCTCCTTTTCAGCTATCCGGCCGCCGTTTTCCTCTATGGTCCTCCTCACAAATTCTCTCTGGGCATCCACCTCGCCCTTCGTGCCCTCCAGAGAAACGTAGAACACGCCATTCTTGCCTGGAGGTCCACCCCACGAGGCGGCATCGTCCAGCTCATACGCCTCCCCTCCCACGAAGGTCACTCCGGATGCCAGCATTTTCTTGGCCGCTTCGAGAGCAGCCCAGAAGTCGTCGAAGAAGCCCATGACGACATCCTTCGCTTCGGGGAGTGGCTCAACTCTCAACGTCGCCTCAGTGATTATGCCGAGTGTGCCCTCTGCGCCAACAAACAGCTGGTGCAGCCTGTAACCGGTCGAAGTGTAGAGCACCTTAGGGCCGGTCCTGAGAATGCTGCCGTCCGCGAGGACCACTTCGAGCGACATCACGCGGTCGGAGATGGTACCGTACTTCTGGTGCTTCCGGGCAAAGCCAGCAGTTGAGATGGACCCGCCCACAGTCGCAACCTTGAACGAACCCTGCTCTTGGTTCAGCGCGAGGCCGCAATCCGCGAGCCGTCCCTCGAGTTCCTTCAGCGTAATCCCTGGTTGCACGGTCACGTAGAGGTCGGGAACGTTCACCTCCAATATCTTGTCCATCTTGATTGTGTCCACGATGATTCCCCCGTTCGTCGGGAGGAGCATCCCGGTCCTGTTCGAACCTCCACCCTTTGGGAGCAGCGGAATCTTGTGCATCGAGGCGAGCTTCACGATTTCCTGTACTTCTTGTGTTGTCTCTGGCAGGACGACTAGGTCGGGGAAGTATTTCTGATCCTCGCCCAGCCTGATGATGCCTATGTGAGTATCCGCAGTGTAAGGCATTAAGTCGGCCTTGTTCCAGAGGACCTTCTCCTCCCCCAGCAGTGTGACTAGTCTGCTCTTGATATTCTCTCGCAACTCAGCACTCATCATGCGTGCCCACCTATCCAAACGGAGAGGAAAGTCATTTTTGCTCAGTTTCCGGAGGCTGGCAACGGTATGTGAGTTATTATATCGTTATCGTCCTCCAGTCAGTCACGAGCGCTGTTCGTGACCATACGAAAGTCTAAACTAGTGGTTCCGCGTTCCCGTTTTCTAGGGACTCAAGAGGGGTATATTGAACACGAGTCGAAAATCAAAGGTTTCTTTGAAAAGAGTGTGTGAGCCCCCCGGACCGAAAGCACAGATGTGGGTCAAGAGAGACAAGGCCGTCCTGTCCCCCTACAACAGGCCTTACTACTACCCGATGGTTGTGGAGAAGGGCAAAGGCTGTATCATAGAGGACGTCGACGGCAACGAGTACGTGGACTTCAACAGCGGTCTTGGCGCTATGAACGTCGGGCACTGCCATCCAGAGGTGGTCAAGGCGATAACCGAGCAATCGCAGCGCCTTCAGCACTACTCGTACACGGACTTCTACTACCGGTACGCTGTGGAGCTGGGAGAGAAGCTCAGCAAAATCACGCCTGGCAGCTTCCAGAAGAAGGTGTTTCTGAGCGGGAGCGGCGCTGAGAGCGTCGAGGCTTTCACAAAAGTTTCAAGATGGCACACGAAGCGGCCGTTGTTCATTGCCTATGTTGGTTCGTTCCATGGGCGCTCGATGGGCGCGCTGAGCTTTACTGCGAGCTCGATCGTCCAGAAGGCGAGGTACTTCCCGACGATGCCGGGGGTATACCACGTGCCATACGCGTATTGCTATAGGTGCGCGTACAAGATGAAGTTCCCCGAGTGCGATTACTGGTGCGTCGACTTCATCGAGGATTTCGTCCTGAAGAAGTACGTTCCGCCCCAGGAAGTTGCGGCATCTCTGATCGAGCCAATCCAGGGAGAAGGCGGCTACATCGTTCCTCCGAAGGACTACCACAGGCGTCTGAAGAGGCTGTACGACAAGTACGGGATACTGTACGCAGTAGACGAGGTCCAGTCGGGCATGGGCAGGACGGGCAAGTGGTGTGCGATCGAGCACTACGGTGTCACGCCTGATATCGTCTGTCTATCAAAGGCGATAGGCGGCGGCATGTCTCTCGGCGCGACGATTGGGCGCGCAGAGATCTATGACTGGGATCCGGGCTCCCACTGCACTACGCTTGGCGGAACGCCCGTGGCGTGCCAGGCCTCCCTTGCGACGATGCGCGTTATCGAGAAGGAGAAGCTGAGAGAGAATGCCACGAAGCAGGGTGAGCACGCCCTGAGGCGCCTGAACGAGTGGAAGGAGAAGTACGAGATCATTGGCGATGTGAGAGGGAAAGGGCTGATGATCGGCGTTGAGGTCGTGAAGGACAAGAAGTCGAGTGCGCCGGACGGAGACACCGCCCATGAGATCATCCACCATGCTTGGAAGAAGGGCGTCGTTGCAATCGGCGCGGGCGAGAACAGCTTCAGGATCGCACCTCCACTCATCATCACGCGCGATCTCCTGGACTATGGCCTCGACAAGCTCGAGGAGTCCATCAGGGAGGTATCGAAGGGCAAGAAGTGACCCAGCCGCCATTGGCGGTTGATGCTTCCGGAACCCCTTGCGGTTCTCACCATTCGGAAGAACACAGGAGTTGATACGTTGGCAAAGAAGTACAATCTGAAGGGTCCGCACATCAGGGTGGAGCCGCCAGGACCCAAGGCGAAAGCTGCACTGGCTCGAAAGGAGAAGTATGTCACAAATGGCATCAGGATTGGTCTCCCGACCGCTCTTGACGTCGCCGAGGGACCATTCCTGCGCGACGTTGACGGCAACGTCTTCCTGGACTTCACCGTCGGCATAGGCGTGCACAACTGTGGGCACAGGCCGGCAGCTATGGTCAAGGCCTGCCAGGACCAGCTGGACAAGTTCATACACATCTGCGTCATGGTGTCGCCCTACGAGGCGTATCTGAAGCTCGCGGAGGAGATGTCCAAGATCTGCCCAGGCAAGCTGACGAAGAGCATCTTCCTGAACAGTGGTTCAGAGGCCATCGAGAACTCACTGAAGATTGCGAGGGCCTACACGAAGAAGAAGTGGATCGTGTCCTACAAAACTTCGTTCCACGGCAGGACATTCATGGACATCACCCTCACTGGAAAGGAGAAGCCCTACAGGGAAGGCTTCGGACCGCTGGTCGAGTACGTCAGACATGTGGAATACGCATACTGCTACAGGTGTCCGTTGAAACTCGAGTATCCTTCATGCAGCCTCGCGTGTGCTGATACTATACGCACGGTGATCGAGACGCCTCCGTTGCAGGGGGACGTCTGTGCTCTTGTTGGAGAGCCAGTCCAGGGAGAGGCGGGGTTCATCAACCCGCCACCAGGCTACTGGGAGAAGATCAGGAAGATCTGCGACGACAACGGCATCGTGTTCATTGACGATGAGGTCCAGACCGGCTTCGGAAGGACCGGGAAGATGTTCGGGATACAGAACTGGAATGCTATCCCTGACATGCTGGTCTCGGGCAAGGGGCTCTCGCTCGGCATGCCTCTCGGCGGAGTTACGGGCAAGGAGGAGGTTATGGCAGCGCCGCCACCCGCGAGCCTCGGCGGAACATTTGGTGGCAATCCTGTTTGTTGCGCTGGAGCGCTTGCATCAATCAAGCTGACAAAGGCTGCACTGCCCAACACGAAGATGATCAACAAAATCGAGAAGAAGCGTATGAACGAGTGGAAGGAGCAGTACGAGGTGGTCGGCGATGTCCGAGGAATCGGCGCGATGATGGCCATGGAGTTGGTCAAGACAAAGGCAGGCAAAGAACCGATAGCCGAGGTCACTAGAAATATCCAGCTGAACTGCTTCAAGCACGGCCTGTACATCCTCACCGCTGGTCAATTCAACAACGTGATCAGGCTACACCCGCCGCTGACTGTCAAGCAGAACCTTCTCGAGAAGGGTCTGGGCATCCTTGAGAACGCCCTCGTCGAGGAGTCAAAGAAAGCTGGCCTGATGTAGACGTCACGGGGTTGCTCAACCCCATCTCCTGTTTTTCCTTTCTTCCTATCTACTTTCGCGATTCCCTCGAAACTGAGATATAGTGATGCCGTCGGTGTGCTCAAGGGGGTAGAAGAATGGCAGGTCCCAAGTTGGAAAGCCGCAAGGCTTCGGACATAGCATATATCGAGCACCTGGGGCCCTACGACAAGGTGCCCTGGGATGAGTACATGGAGAAACTTTACGGGTGGGCGAAGGAACAGAAAGTGATGCCCGGGTTCTACCCGATGGCTATCTACTACAATGATCCAAAGAAGACCCCTCCGGAAGAGCTCAAAAGCGAGATCGCCATCACTTTCAAGGGCAAGGCGAAGGAGCAGGCTGGCGTGAAGATCAAGAAGTTGCCCGCGATGAAGGTGGCTTCGATATCTCATAAGGGTCCTGGAAGTGAGTTCAAGAACACGTACGCGAAGCTCGACCAATGGAATGTCGAAAAGGGGTACGTGTGCGCCGGCCCTCCGATGGAAGTCTACACGAAAAAGCCCGAGGTCGTCGGCGGCGTGACCGTGCTCTACGCAAAGGTGATGATGCCAGTCAAGAAGAAGTAGCCCTATTTGCGCGCGGCACCCTCTTCCATTCATTTCTGGACGACTATTAGAGTGCAGGCGCTCGTGAACAGCTCGATCACACCGTGCTTCTCGAGGGCTGCCTCCCGCTTGTGGGAGCGGAGAGCTCCATCTCCTCTGTTAGCTCCTTGTTGAAGCCGTACATCCAGAAATCCAGATAGTCTCTTGCGTGGAACTCGTCAAGGATTTTGCTATTGTCCAGTTGCCACTACATCGGGACCCTATATTGAACTCGCCACGTTTCTGTGTTCGGGAGAAAAGCCGTCATCCCCAAAGCTTATGAAGTCTAGGATCGAAGGCGGAAGCCCTATCGGTCTCAAACGCTATGACGTCTGTCGGAGGTTCCGAAATGAAGCCCACAGAAGAGCTCAAGAACGAACACAGGGTGATCGAGCGGATGCTTGACATCGTCTCGAAGGCCTGTGACAAGCTCGAGAGCGGAGATGAGGTTGATCCGAATCTGTTCGTCGGCGCTGCCGATTTCTTCAAGAACTTCGCTGACAAATGCCATCACTCGAAGGAGGAGAAGCTTCTGTTCGAGAAGATGATCGCCAGAGGCATACCACGCACTTCAGGTCCCATTGCCGTCATGCTCCATGAACACGATGATGGAAGGGGCTATGTGAGGAAGATCGCAGAACTGTCCCAGAAGAGCCTTACACCTCAGACAAAGACGGGCCTGGTCGAAGCCAGCCGGGGATATGTAGAGCTTCTATCCGCCCATATCGACAAAGAGGACAACATCCTCTACCCGATAGCTGACGACGTGCTCCTTGAGAAAGACCAGGGAGAGCTCGAGCGCGGGTTCGAGGACGTCGAAAAGGAAATCATGGGCCCGGGCGTGCACGAAAAGTACCACAAGATGATCGAGAAGTGGGAGAAGAAATACAAGTAATTGCCTTGCAGACCTTCTCGAGACACTTTTCGATTTGCACATCGGAAATTAGCAATTCGTGAGATGGCCTTCTTTTGAGCTTTTCCTCCAAATTAGTTTCGGCATGGCCAGAGCCCTGTTTCAGCAACCACAGTATGCCAGTCTCGGCGAGGCCCTTCGTACCGCAACCTATATTACAGGGAATCACATTCGGGCGAATACGGCCACGGTTTACTGATGTATCTGCAGATTTATGGCCGAAAAGCTGAACGTCTTCCGAACGGAAAGATAGAATGAAGAACGGATTGGGGTAACGCGGGGAGGTCTCTTGTGCGGCCGCGTTGTGCGCACGTTCTCCTCTGCGAGTCTCGACTTCGGCTGATCGGATGCAGATGTTCGAACTGTCGGCCAGCAGCATTCGAGGATAGCGCAGGAGAATGGATAGCATGGCACTATTGTCTGAAGTCAAGAAAGACTACGGAAAGTTGAAGAACTACGTGAACGGAGAGTGGATCGATTCCAACTCCGATAGGGTGATCGACGTCGAGAATCCGTCCACTGGTGAGATCATTGCGAAGGTGCCCATGTCCACGCCTGACGAGACGAAGGCGGCGGTCGAGGCTGCGCACGAGGCCTGGTGGGCTTGGAGGGAGACGCCTCCGATCACGAGGGGGCGAGTGTTCTTCAAGCTCAAGGAGCTGATTGAACAGCACTTCGAGAACGTCGCGAGGATAATGGTGCAGGAACAGGGCAAGACAATCGATGAGGCTCGCGGTGAGACGAGGAGGACGATTGAGAACGTCGAGGTCGCTGCTGGAATTCCGTCCCTGATGTTCGGGTACACTTTGGAGGACGGAGCTGCTGAGGGGATCGACGAGGACGCCGTCATATCGCCACTTGGTGTGTTCGGAGCAGTCTGTCCATTCAACTTCCCGGCGATGATTCCATACTGGTTCTGGCCCTACGCAGTTGCCGCGGGCAACACGTACATCGTGAAGCCCTCGAGCCAGGTACCCATCACGCAGAACTATCTTACGAAGCTCGTCGAGGAGGCCGGGTTCCCGCCGGGCGTCTTCAACATCGTGAACGGCTCGCATGAGGTCTCGGACACCCTGATGGAGCACCCGAAGGTGAAGGGCATATCTTTCGTGGGATCGACGCCAGTCGCGAAATACATCTACAAGAAATCAGCCGAGAACGGAAAGAGAGTGCAGGCACAGGGCGGAGCGAAGAACTCCCTAGTCGTGATGCCGGACGCGGTGCTGGACAGGACTGTGGCCAACATGCTTGCTTCGTACTATGGTTGTGCGGGCCAAAGATGCCTTGCAGGCGCCAACCTGGTCGCTGTCGGGGACATTGCCGAACCGCTGCTGAAGAAGTACGTCGAGGCCAGCAAGAAGATCAAAATGGGCTACGGCCTTGACGAGAGCGTGAACATGGGACCAGTAGTATCTGCGAAGGCCAAAAAGAAGGTTATCGAGTACATCGACTCCGCAGAGGCCGATGGCGCCAAGATACTCCTGGACGGCAGGAACGCGAAGGTTCCAGGGTACGAGAAGGGCCATTTCGTCGGACCGACTGTGATCGACCAGGTCACGCCCGACATGAAGGTCGCGAAGGAGGAGATATTCGGGCCAGTCGTGACCTACCTCAGGATGGACAGCCTGGACGACGCAATTGACTTCATCCACTCCAGCCCGTTCGGCAACGCGGCATCAATCTACACCCAGAGTGGCAAGTGGGCCCGCGAGTTCAGGTACAGGGTCCAGTGCGGGAACATCGGCATCAACGTCGGCATTGTCGCCGCGATGGCCTACTTCCCGTTCGCAGGGTACAAGGACTCCTTCTTCGGGACACTGCACGGTCAGGGGCAAGACGCCATAACGTTCTTTACCGACAGGAAGGTTGTCATAACTAGGTGGTTCTGATGGTCGAATGCGAGTTCCCGGAATGCACTACGTTCGGAGCGGTGATCAGGTTCGCCTTGGAGCTGGAGAAGGGAGCCGCTGGCGTGTACGAGGAGCTGGCAAGGGAGCCAAAGGCAGCTCCAGCTGCTGAGATGTTCAAGGCTCTCGCCGTCGCTCACAAGAAGCGCGGGGACTTGCTCGAGCAGACGAGACAGCAGAAACTCAACGAGATGATCCTAGAACCAATCCAGGACATGAACGGGAAGAGCTACATCATAGACACGAAGGCACCGAAGGGCGCGGATGTGAAGACGGCAGCCAAGTTCGCCTCAATGATCGAGGAGACCTCGGCAAGATTCTACATCGACTCCTCGAGGATTGCCAAGACGCTCATGGCGGAGGCAGCGAGGATAATGGACAGGCTCGGGAAGGAGAGCCAGGCGAACAAGGCGAAGCTCGACGCGCTCTGAGCGAGCCCGGTGGCTTCCCGAGGTCCTCAAACACCTTTCCTTCGCTTTCTGCCAGCCTTTGAGAATTGGTCTATTCTGAGCTCTCTGAGCCGTCCTTTTTGAACCAAGTCGATCGACGCTCTGGCTGACGACTTCTCCGCCAGGAAGATCCTCGCTCCCGCGCTCCTGAACCCGAGCAAGGAGTTCGGGG
>CAYOXJ010000013.1:0-17452 GCA_964407905.1 uncultured Thermoplasmata archaeon | reverse complement strand
CGTGAGCCCGTGCGCTGCGGGCGGCTATTCGGTTGAGGCAGTGCTGAGCATGCCCGAGACGAAGGGCCTGAGACTGGTCGCAGAGCTCCTGAAGACTGTCGGAAACGTCGATTTGGTGGAGGATTTCGGCGTTGTGATGGTCGAAACAGACAAGGCGAATGCGAAGGTGTTCGCAGGCGGCCAGATCTCCGCAGTCGACAGCACCCCCAAGGACGCATCCGAGTACTTCGACAAGGTTTCGAGAGCGGTTCTCCGAGCGAACATGTGCACGAAGTGCGGCATCTGCATGAGAACGTGCCCAACCGGCGCAATCAAGGTCGAGGACGCAATCTCGGTAGACGCCGACCTCTGCGACAACTGCGGTAAGTGCGCTGAGAGCTGCGTTGTTGCACACTACTTCGACAAGCTGGCAGGAGATGTCTCCGACAAGAGCTTCCGGACAAAGAAGGCCCAGAGATAGTCGGCCCTATTCTTTCTTAAGCTCCTTGGCGACCTTGAGGGTTTCTTCTTTTGCCTTGACTGCACCCTTCTTGCCGATGGCTATGACCGACTTGACAACGGGTTTTGTCTCCTTGACAACTTTGCCAGTGACGCCCACACCAGTCTCGAGGACGTCACCAGTCACCTTCTTGACCTTGCCAAAGCCTTTCCCCAGCATGCTCCTGCTCGGCTCGCCGCCACAGTGAGGACATGAGCTCTCCGAACCGATGTCCATTCCGCACCTTGAGCACTTGGCCATCCTGATTCCTCGGAGGAACATGAGGGCATCATCGCTATAAATCTATCACTGAATGGCACAAGAGACATTATTATCGGAGCATGATTACGAGCCTGTTCGAAATGGTGGACTCTCTTCAAATCATCAGTGCGGCGGTCGGGTTTGGCCCTGCAGTCGCTCTTCTCTACTACACGCTGCGGGACTACACCTTCCCGAGGGTGGAGAAGCCTTTCTTCGACGACCGGAAGGTGTTCGCCTTCCTCGCATTTGGCATAGTGCTGGGCATGGTGATCTTCGCCTTCGAGGCGTGGACCGGCATCATTACAGGATACGAGACCCTGCTCGTGATCTTCCTAGGCCTTGCTGTCATGGAGGAGCTGTTGAAGCTGGTCATACTCAACTTCCCGAGGTTCCACAAGAAGGTGGACACAGCGTTCTACGGCGTCTCACTCGGCCTTGGGATCTCCGCCACGCTCGCCTTCGCCAAGGTCTATTCGACAGCCCTTGATGTGGATGACCCGACAAGTGCAGATCTTGTAGCCTTCGCGCTGTCCGGGCTTCTCCTGAGCACCCAGATAGCACTCCTTCACGGGTCCACCACGACTCTAATTGGAATCGGCGTGGTCAGAGGAGACCTGAAAGGTTACTTCTCCGAAGCGCTTCTTATACACATAGGGTACAGTCTCTTGATGATCCCTCCTGCAGTGCTAGAGGACTTCCTAGATCCACTTGCGCTGGCGGGAATCGCGCTCGCAACCGCTGTCGTAGTCTATGGTTACGTGAAGATGCGCAGGCTCTCGCTGCCCCTTCTGATCAAGGACGCAAGGAAGCTGCAGAAGAAGTGATTGGTATGCCCTTCACACAGTCTTGTATGTCCCCTCTCCCACCTGGTAGACTAGATTGTGTTCCTGCAGCCGGGCGAGCATGTCCTCTGCGGAGTCCTTGCCGATCATCGCAGCGACTCTCCTGAGGTCGTCAAGCGTGAACTCCGACTTCAAGGTTGTCAGCTCCGAAGCGATGATCTGCATTCTCTCGAGCGGGTCCTTGATCATCTTGGCCCTC
The DNA here is from genome assembly GCA_964407905.1 of uncultured Thermoplasmata archaeon. Lineage (GTDB taxonomy): Archaea > Thermoplasmatota > Thermoplasmata > UBA10834 > UBA10834 > COMBO-56-21. The sequence continues at coordinate 15,672 of CAYOXJ010000013.1, read as the reverse complement.
TCAGAGATGATAGTGTACGAGTCCTTCTTCCTCAGCCTCTTCTCGGAAGGGACAGGTTTCCCGCCTCTGAGCGCAGCATTCACGTCGGCTACGGTCCTCGCCAGCTCCTGAGGGGAGTCTGTCGGATACTTCAGCTTCATCCTCGAGAGGTGTATCTCCCGCCCACATTGGCAGATGGTGGTCTTCTTCACAGTCTCGACGCCTTTGGCCATACCGCATTTGGGACAGACGACAACACCGTACTTCATGGAAGACCACCAGAAGCGCCCTTTCTCAGAAGGATCGCATCTCCTTCTCCAGCATCTTCAGATCGGTCTCTGGGATTGTGAGCGGACTCATCGACGCTATGAGGACCGAATCGGTGACCGCAATCTTGTCGTTCACGTGCTGCAGGAGTTTCAGGACCTTGGCGAACCCGTTCTGGGAGACCAGGTACTCCAGGCCCAAGAAGAGGACTACGCAGTTCTTGTTCTCCGATATGAACGTCTTGAGGTCCGAGTAGATGAGCGCCAGGTTAGACGGGTCTCTCGCATAGGTCTTCTCCTGGTCCATTGACAGCCAGAGGAATGGGATCCCCTTGAGATCATGCTTGTCCTTGACCTTCTCCGGATACTCCCTGGTGACGCAGAGCGAGGGCACGCCATGCTTGACAGCATCAACGAATATGTCGAAGGCCTGGTCCGGGATCTCCTCCTTGATGAGGTATGAGTAGCCGCTCTCGAGGTTGTACTTCCTTATCGTCTCTGACTCTCGCTGGATCGATGGCCTGAGGACGTCGACGACCTCGTAGACCTGCATGACACATGCCATGTACCCCTTGCTGGCGCATTCGACCTCGTCGACCTCGAACCTTTTCCCCGTGAGCTGCGAGACGATGCCCGAGAGGTATCCCCTGCTGAAGTCACACGAGTTGCCCTCTTTTGCCTCGACGGAGTCCTCGAGGTTCACGATCATCTCGCTCTCTTCGAGCGACTCCGTCCTAATGCGGCTGAGTCCCGCCTCCATCCAGACAGGCTCGATCACGGACTTGACCTCCGTCAGATCAGCGCAGTTGAGCCCGAAGCTCTCGACGAGCGCGCGGCCACACCTCTGCCCGTACCTGTAGAGCATATGCCTCGCGCGCTGGTCTCCCTCGACGATTTCGAGCTCCTCACGGAGGTGTGCGAGGGCAATCCCAGGCATGACGAAGAAAGGAAGAGCCCTCACTGCGCAGCCTCCAGCATCTTCTTCCCGATGTCCAAGAAGGCCTGTTCGACATTCAGCCCGGTCTTCGCGCTCGTCTCGAGAACGTCGCAGCCTGCGGATCGGCCGAGAGACTCAAGATCTTCCGTAGGGAACGCTTTCTCGAGGTCCGCCTTGTTTCCAAGGATGACCACGGGCATGTCACCGACTATCGAACGAAAGTTGCCGATCCAAGACTTCAGAGAGCGCATGGTCTCAGGCCTTGTGAAGTCGCACACAGCCATGGCACCAGCAGCCCCTCGATAGTACGCCGCATGAAGTGACTCATAGGTCTTTTGCCCCAGTATGTCCCATATCATGAGATCGACAGAAGCATCGCCTAGACTGAGGGACTTCTTTGAGACCTTCGTGCCAAAGGACGTGAGGTACTTGTCGTCGAAAACATCGAAGACATACCTCCTCACGAGGCTGGTTTTGCCCACCGCGCCGTCCCCAAGCAGGCATAGCTTGATGATGTATTTTCCCGAGGGCATCCAGAACGACCCAGCTAATGCGCGCGTGGATATATAACGATTCAGAAGGCTGGAGTCGGCCTCCAAAAATACGGGTCAGTAGGCTCCCGCGGCATCCGTTTCCGTTGTCGGTGCAGAGAAAGACACAAGTGCATGCAAGTACTTACTTGCACGAATGGCGCGAGAGGCCGATACGGCGGATACGATGCCGAACTCGACGAGGGAGAGGGTGCTCGATGCAGCTCTCCAAGTCTTTGCGGAGAACGGCTTCGTTGGAGCGACTACCAAAGAGATTGCGCGAATGGCCAAGGTGAACGAAGTCACCCTGTTCAGATTATTCAAGTCAAAAAAGGCATTGTTCAGCGCGGCCATCGTGGAGAGGTCACCACTGGCCCAAATCAGGAGGGCCGTGTCATTCGATTCAAAGCACCAGATCGACGAGCTCATGGTGCAGAACGTCAAGACCGTTCTGGGGGTATTGCGCTCCAACAAACATCTCTACATGGTGATGTTGGGCGATGCCTGGCGACAGCCTAAGACCAAGGCATCCCTATACGCCCAGCCAATGCAGAAGGCGTTCGAGTTCGTGACGGCCTTCATGCAATCGCAGATGGATGCCGGGAGGCTGAGGAAGATTGATGCGAAGGTTGCGGCGAGAGCATGGATGGGTGCGGTTCAGTTCTATTTCCTCACGTCGGACTTGATCGGCGCGGACCGGCTGAGCAAAGCGGAGGAGGACAGGTTGATCAGAGGCTTTGTCGACCTGTTTCTAAACGGAATGAGAGCGCAAGGAGGTGCATAACCTTGAGCGAAGTCATAGTGAAGATGCCGAAGGGACAGACCAGAGTTCTCGAGGGAGAATCGGACGCGATATATGCGCACAGACTCAGGAAGGAATTCGACGGCCTCGTGGCGGTCGATAATGTGGACCTGAAGATTGGCACCGGTCTCCTTTATGGGATGATCGGCCCGAACGGGTCAGGAAAGACGACGACCATCAAGATGCTCGTCGGGCTGCTGAAAGCCACTTCGGGGAAGGCATATGTTCTGGGCGAGAGGGTTCCCATTAAGGACAAGATAGCAAGGATCGGCTACATGCCCCAGGAGATGGCGATCTACACCGATCTGACCATACACGAGAACATGCAGCTCTTCGCTGAGCTGTACTCAATGGATGCCGCCTCCATCGAGAAACGCGAGCGGGAACTCCTGACCGTGATCGACCTCCTCGACCGCAGGGACAGCCTCGTGTCTCAGCTCAGCGGAGGGATGAAGCACCGGGTCTCGCTCGCATGTGCGCTCGTCCACGACCCAGAGGTTGTGTTCTTGGACGAGCCGACTGTAGGTGTCGACCCTGAGCTAAGAGTCGGCTTCTGGAAGTACTTCGCAGACCTCAAACAGAAAGGAAAGACCGTAGTGCTCACGACCCACTACATGGACGAAGCGGTCAGGTGCGACGTCGTCGGCATGATGAGGTCGGGCAAACTGATCGCCGAGGGCACGCCGAGAGCTCTGATGGATTCCACTTCGACGGCCGACCTTGAATCGGCGTTCCTGACCTATGCGGGGAGAGTGGGAGCTTGAAAGCCGACAGAGTTCTTGCCATAGCTAAGAAGAACCTACGGGCGTTGAAGCACGATAGGCGGACAGTTGGTTTTCTTGTGGCAATGCCTCTGTTGATGATCTCGATCTTCGGGTACACATTCGGAGGAAACGTGACGGACCTCAAGATCTACATCGTGAACCTGGACAGTGCACCCGCGAACCAGTCCGTCTCCCTGAAGATTGTGGATTTCCTCGAAAGAAGTGACACTTTCGACATCGTCAAGACATACGGTCCAGAGGACGCCTTGGCGAACCCAGTGGCAATTGCACGAGACGAGGTCAGAGGCGCCGATATCTGGGCGGCGATTGTGTTCAACGAGACATTCTCGCAGGACGTCGCGGAGATGACGTCGAACAGCGGAGAACAACCTGCTGTGGTGACGGTCATAATTGACGGCACCAATCCGAACGTCGTGGCGACGATTGCGAACGAGTTGCAAACGACAGTCCGTCTGGTGCTGGGCGCCCAAGCGTTCATACCGCCGATAGTCATCGCTCCGGATTTGGTCTATGGCCAGGACGCTGAGTTCATCGACTTCTTCGCGCCCGGCGTGATGGGCCTCGCCGCGATGATGGTCACCTTCATGCTCTCAATCATATCCTTCGTGCATGAGCGGTCAGCATCGACCCTCGACCGGCTCCTGAGCACTCCTGCGACCGAGGGCGAGATAGTCGCGGGCTACGCCCTCGCCTTTGGTCTGGTGGGCCTCATACAGTCCTGCGTGATTCTGGTGACCGCGGTGCTCCTGTTCCAGATTCAGATACAGGGGAGCGCGCTTCTTGTGCTGGGCGTGATTCTGCTGTTTGGCGTCGGGAACCAGGGGCTCGGATTCCTCTTGTCATCCATCGCAAAGAATGAGTTCCAGGCGGTCCAGTTCATGCCTCTGATACTGTTCCCATCGATCCTGCTCTCAGGCGTGTTCTGGCCCATAGAGGCGGTGCCCACCCTGCTGAGGCCGATCTCGTTCTTCATACCGCTCACGTACGCAGTCGAAGCGTGCAGGTCGGTCATGATCAGAGGATGGGGCCCGGGAGATATCTGGTTCCAGCTCATCGTGCTCGTTATCTTCGCAACCATCATGCTGACGCTCAGCACTTACGGGCTCAAGAGGAGAAGGTGAACGATTGGTCGATGCGAGGCCGAGGGTCGTGTTCGTGTGCGACGGGCAGGAGATAACCCATCGGCAGATGGAGGCCCTGGCCGCCTTGCACAAGACGGGCAGCATGAACAAGGCCGCTGAATCGATTGGCGTCTCGACGCCTGTGCTGCACAAGTACGTCAGGGAAATAGAAGAGAAGGCGGACGCCAGCCTGGTCGTATCGACGAGCAAGGGGAGCAAGCTCACGGCAGACGGTCTCGACCTTCTCAAACGTTTCAGGGCGTACGAGCTCAGGCTCGCGGATGAGAAAGTGCTCAGGATTGCTGGCACGGTCGTCTCAGAACGGTGCATCCTGACCGCCGCGACGGAGCTCTCTGACCAGGGCAAACCGTGCAAGGTCACTGTTGCGACCGATGACGCGAGCATCAGGCTCATCGACGAGGGCCGAGTGGACTGCGCGATCTTGGACGACGCGATGCTCGCGATGGAGAGGACGCCTGAGGTGGCGAGCACGGAAATCGGATCGGACATGCTCCTGTGGAAGGACGCAGGAGAAAAATACGCGCGCACATCGTTCGGCGCTCAGAGGCTCGCCTTCAGATATCTTAAGGAGAGGGACATTCCGCACGATGTCGTGAGGGAGATCCACGAGCCGAGCATGCTCGACCACACCGACCTGAGCTACTTCGTGAACCGCAGCCTTGTGCGCAACGGTCTCGTCAGGGCGGAAGGGATCAAGGAGCAGAAGTGGTCTGTTCACTCGATCGTGGCGGTCCAATGCACAGATCACGAGGATTTGCCAGCGTTCCTGACAGAGGCGAGGGAAGCCTGGCTTTATCGAAAAGGCTAATGGTTATCCCTTTTCAGCAAAACCCTCAAATATGGCTCCCTCTTTGACGTCATCTGGGTGAGCTATTGGCGGAAGCTAAGGAACACAAGGCGGAGGCTAGGGAACCCAATCCAGAGTTCACAAGAAAGGTGATTGACGCAGGGGGCAAGACGGTCAACCTCTGCTTCCAGTGTGGGACCTGCACTGGCAGCTGTCCTTCGGGCAGACAGACTGCGTTCAGGGTCAGAAAGGTGGTGAGGCGGGCCCAGCTCGGTTTCGAGGAGGACATCCTGCCATCGGAGGACTTGTGGCTATGCACGACCTGTTACACATGTTACGAAAGGTGTCCAAGAGGCGTCGAGATCGTCGACGTGATCATGGCCCTCAGGAACATGGCAGTGCGCAAGGGGCACATGGCCGAGGCCCACAGGAAGGTTGCGGAGCTGATCTCGAAGACTGGCCACCTCGTCTCGCTGAGGGACGAGGACAAGGCCCTCAGGGGGAAGCTCGGGCTCCATGGCGTTCCTCCGACGGTCTTCTCAGATCCGAAAGCCCTGGAAGAAGTGAAGAAGATCGCTGCGCTGTGCGGCTTCGACAAGCTCGTCCAGACTGGAGGGAAGTGAGATGGCCAAGTACGCGTTCTTCCTCGGATGCATCATGCCGCTCAGATACCCGGGCATCGAGAGCTCGACGAGAGAAGTCTTCAAGATGCTCGGGGTCGACCTCGTCGATATGCAGGGCGCGAGCTGCTGCCCAGCACCTGGCGTCATGAGGTCCTTCGACCAGAACTACTGGATGGCGGTCGCTGCAAGGAACCTGGCGATCGCGGAGAAGATGGGCATGGACGTGCTCACGATCTGCAACGGCTGCTTCGACACGCTCTTCGAGGTCGCGCACAAGCTGAACCACGACCCTGAGCTCAGGAAGAAGATCAACAAGATCCTGAAAGACGCTGCGGGCGTTGAGTACAAGGGAACGGTCAACGTGAGGCACTTCGTCGAGCTGCTGTATCGCGATGTCGGGCTCGAGGCCGTCAAGGCCAAGGTCAAGGAGGGCAAGAACCTCAAGGCCGCGGTGCACTACGGCTGCCACTTCCTGAAGCCCAGCAACATAAAGAAGATCGACGACTCTGAGAGGCCGCACATATTCGACGATATCGTCGAGGCTGCGGGCATGACGAGCGTCACCTACAAGGACAAGGGGATGTGCTGCGGTGCTGGCGGTGGTGTGAGGGCGAGGACTCCTGATGTGGCGCTCACGATGACCAAGGAGAACCTGACGAACATGGCCGCGGCCGGCGTAGAGGTGATAGTCGACTGCTGCCCGTTCTGTCACCTCCAGTACGATGCCGGTCAGGCGCAACTAAAGGAGTTCAAGATACCTGTGCTGCACCTGTCGCAGCTTCTCGGACTCGCTTTCGGGCTGCCGAAGGAGAAGCTAGGGCTAGAGGTCCACCAGACCAAGGTAGCCATCTGATCTCTGAGGAGCGCTCCGGGAATGCACGTCGCAAGGCTGGTGTTCATAACCGAGGCGAAGAACGTGCCTTCCGACATGAAGCCATTTGTCGAGTTCAAGGCGGCAGTTGAAGAGAGAGCCCTGGAGGACAACGAGCGCATCGCGATGCTCGTGATCGACACGACGACATGCTACATACCAGTCTTCCTCAGGAACCCGGTCAAGCTCGAGGAGCTCGAGAAGGAGCTCGAGCGTCAGGATGCGAAGCTCTCATCAGATTCGAGAGATGTTCTGGCCCGGCACATGAAAACGTAGCGCCTTCAGAAAGTTCATTATTGAGCGTGCGGTTCACCGTCCTAGAGGCGACGGACGAGCAAAGCTAAGGAGTGGCAACAGATGGACAAGAAGCTGTACAAGTGCTTCGTCTGCGGGAAGATGTACGACACGGAAGAGCAGGCCATTAAGTGCCACAATGCGCCCATACAGCAGGTCGTAAAGAAGGAAAGGAAGAAGCCGAGGTTCTTGGGCGCGTAGCTCGGGCGTTCGATTGACAGAGGGCATGGCGGCATCGGGGCATCACCATGGTTATTGAGGAGCTTCACAAGGAGATCGACAGGCGCTGGGACAGACATCTCAGAGAAACGAGGAAGATCCTGAGAGTACCGAGCGTGTCGATGACGGGCGAGGGAATTGAGGAGACCGCAGGCCTGGTGCAGGAGCTGCTCGACAGGCTCGGAGCGAAGACCGGCCAGTACAGGGCAACGAAGAAGAGTCATCCATTGGTGTACGGACATCTTGATGTCGACGCAGAAAAGACAGCGCTCCTCTATGGCATGTACGATGTTCAGCCCGTGGGCAACATCGAGGAATGGGACCACCCACCATTTGGTGCGACCATCGCCAACAAGAAGCCGTTCGGAGAGGTTCTAATCAACAGAGGGGTCGAGAACTCCAAAGGTGCCCTCGTGGGCATGTTGCTCGCGATCGAGACGATGGTCGACAAGGGAGAGATGCCCCTCAACATGCACTTCCTCATGGAAGGAGAGGAGGAACTGGGCGGTCTCAGCCTTCCAAGATATGTGATGAGAAACAAACAGAAGCTGAGGAAAGCTGAGGCCGCCTTCTCATTCGACTACAACGAAGATGCGAATGGGACCCCCGTGATCTCTTTGGGCGTCAAGGGATGCGTGTACTTCGACCTCATCGTCGAGGGGTCGCCACAGAACGGCGGCCCGGTCAACGGCGAGATACACAGCAGCGACGCGGTCTGGGTCCACAGCCCTGTCTGGCGACTCATAAAGGCAATCGAGACGTTCGTCGACGAAAACCAGGACCCCGCGATAGATGGGCTATGGGACGACGTCGTCGGACCGGATCGCGAGGACGCTCAACTGCTCAGGAGGCTCGCGAGAAGGTTCGACCCTACCAAGTACCAGAAGGAGATCGGAGTGAAACGTTTCAAGATCGGCGGGACCAAAGAGGAGATGCTCAAGAAATACATGTTCGAGCCGTCCCTGAACGTCGCCGGGCTCGTCTCAGGCTATACCGAGGAAGGGTCGAAGACAGTCCTCCCCGCAAGGGCGGAGGCCAAGATCGACATCAGGCTTGTACCCAACATGACGATAGAGGACACCAGGAGGAAAGTCCGCGAACATCTGAGGAGAAGGGGCTTCACGGACATCAAGATTAGAAACTATGTGGACTACCCATGGTCTAAGGTCGCCGTAGAAGAGCCAATCAATCAGGCGTGCATAGAGGCCATGAGATACCACGGAAAGGATCCGGAGATCTGGCCCATCAGCGCGGGCTCAGCGCCGATGTACCTGTTTGACCAGGTCCTGGGGTTACCATGGGGAGGCGTTGGGCTTGGCTATGGCGAAAAAGCACACGCGCCCAACGAGTTCGCGGTTGTCAGAGGAATGAGGGACTACGAGAAGAGCGTCATCACGGTTTTCTGGAAGTACGCGGAGATGGCCTCACGATTGCGACGGCACCGTGATCCGTCTGACTAGTCTTCCGTCGCAACATCAATGCTTGGAATGCTACAGATTTCTGCATTCGATTGCCGTACATCGGCTACTCGTTTCGACCCGGCCCATCGTCACCCTTGGCAGTTTCTGTGTTCGCAATCGAGGTGGTTTGCAGTAACGGCAGGGCGTTGGCCAGCCAACATATCCGCATAGATGTCGACTCCCAAAGCCTGCTAGAGAGACGGAAAAGCCAGACCATCCAGTCGCAAATCATTTATATAGCATGAAGTTCAATGCAGCCGATACGAGGCACAGTGGCTGTGGCCTCGCATTGAGAGCCAAAGGGGGACTGTGTAAGTGAATGGATATTTGTCAAAATCGGCTCGAGTGATTGCCGTGCTTGTTGCGGTAACGATGCTGCTCACCGCGCTGCCAAGCGCGCTTCCCGCGAGAGCGGCGGGCGCTTCAACGGCATCTGCGGCAGCCGCTGAGGTGAGGTGCGGAATGTTGAGCGAGGTTCAGTATTGGAATCCGATGAACCTCTACTACGCAGAGGACTGGATCTCCTGTTACATGATATTCAGCAGCCTGTGGACCTTCGATGAGGATTATGAACAGTATGTTGGCGACCTCGCTCTCGACTGGTCCATGACGGAAAACCCGAACGGCACGATGACATTGGCCGTAGAGATAACGCCCAACGCGTACTTCAGGAATATAGAGAACCCGAACGACATGACTAACAAGCTGACCACCTGGGATGTGGAATACACGATAAGGGCCATCCAGGACAACCCTGGCGGCAATTGGGACCTCTATGTCCAGAACATAACATGGATAAATATCCTCAGCGACACGAGCATGGAACTCATCACGAACGAGCCGATTGCCACCCTCATATGGGATTTGACTCAACTTCCGATTCTGCCAAAATTCAGGTGGGAAAACAAGCCGGGCCAATTCCTTGCGGAGCCGCACGATCCCACATGGCTGATGGGGAGCGGACCGTTCTACGTGACGGAAGTGGAATCGACCTATTACAGGTTCGTCACGGCTCCGAACTACCACGGCGCGATTGACTACCCAGGGGTAAGAGATGTCAACATCGGAGGCGTCCTCTTCACCATTTATGGGGCGCCGGACGGCCTCGTCCTTGCTATCAACTCAGGAACGGAGGACTGCGCCGACATAAGGGGCGCATTGAACCTGTGGCTCAATTCCCTTGGCGTGGGCAACCCGAACGTTGTGAAGCAAGCCACGCAGGAGCCGGGCATAACCGACATAGCAATCAACGCTATTCCGATGGACTTCAGAAAGCCGAACTACTGTGATGGCAACCCATTGCTCCTGGACTGGTATGTGAGACAGGCAATCAGCATGACCTTGAATAGAGATACAATTTGCAACGTTCTCATGTCCGGCCTGGTGACGCCGGCCGACTCAGTTCATGTCCCGAACTGGTGGAAGAAGAACATCACTCTGGACCCGTACGATCCTGCCCTAGCGAAGAGCGTCCTCGAGGACCATGGCTACTCAGATACGGATGCCGACGGCTACCTTGAGGCGACGGATCAGGCGTATCCGTACAAACAGGGCTGGGTAGACGTGGGCGCAGAGCTCAACTTCCGACTCCACGCCACGAACAACGAGCCCAGCTACATGGCCATTGGCGAGAACTGGGTGGACTGGGCGGCCCAGGCGGGGATCAGGTTCGACTACGAGGCCCTGCCCGAATGGCCGACCATGACGAACGAGGACTGGTTCAAGGCCCTGTACGATGTGTGGGTCTGGCACTGGGGGTGGGTCCCGGAACCTCTTGGAAACCTAGCGACTTGGCTCACCAAAGAGATAAAGACTGCTGGATCCAACTGCCAGACACCGATGGGCCCGTGGTGGTTCTCAGCTGTTAACTCGACAACAGGTGTTGCGTACTCCGCGTACGACGAGAACTGGACCGACGCGAGGAAGATCATGAATGATCTTGAGCGCAGGGACATGGCCTTCACGCTCCAGCAATGGATCTACGATTCGCGCACGGAGATTCCGCCATTCTATGACCTGGGCTTGTACGGCTACTCGACCGAGAGGTTTGTTGGATGGGGCGACTGGGAAGCGCACCCAGGCAGGCCCCCGAGCTACTCAGGAGTGGAATGGCTCTGGTTTGACCTCGAGCCCGTGGCCAACGTTGCCCCTGTGTTTAACACAGGACTGTCCCCTGACTACACGACGGTCCCATTGGACATCGTGACGTTCCAGGTTGATGTCTCAGACTCAGAGAGCGACCAGCTCTGGCTCAACTGGACCTATGGAGATCTGTCGCCTGTGGAGGGAGATATCCTGCCTGCAGGGACCACAAGCACCCCGCAGACAGTCACCCGAACGCACTCCTACGCTGCAGAAGGGGACTACCCGGTCGTTGTGACGCTCACGGATGGATTATCCGGACACCAGAAGCAGTCGAGTGGCACGGTCCACGTTCAGCCGGTCCCGGACGCTCCACCGACGATACTGAACCCGCCGGAGTACAGCCCTGCACCACCGCAGTACACAATGACGACTGTGGACTGGTGGGTCAACGCTTCGGACGACGATGTGGCAGGCGCAGACCTTCTGTTCACTTGGGTCTGGGGCGATGGCCAGATGACAGTATCTCCGCAACCGAACCCGACACCCAACGATCCTGTGACTGACCACCAGACACACGCGTGGACTGCCCCTGATATCTACAACGTCAGAGTATACGTTTGGGACGGTGTCGCCGATCCGGCGCACAATCAGACGAGCTTCACACCGTACGAGATAGTCGAGGACACACCACCCTATAACCTAGTAGTATCGCCGATATCCACAACGGAAGGCGTGTGGGTTGAGTGCGTTGCGACCGGTGTGGACGACGACCCGTTTGACCTGCGGTTCACCTGGGAATGGGACGACGGGACCTACAACGTGACGGACCACGCCAACCCGTTGCCCGGTCAGGACGTGACCTCCACAGTGTACCATACATGGGCAACACAGGGCACGTACCCCGTGACGGTGTACTTGGACGATCTGACGGGCTGGATAGGCTACAACATATCAGCGACAATCAATGCTGATGTGCAGCCCGCGGGAGTCAATGTAGCCCCGAGCGCACTGCTCCTCGCAATCACACCCGCTGACCCAGCGCAGAGGTTTGTCGGGGTCGACCTGACATTCGACCCGAGCGCCATCGATGCGGATGGCGATGCGATGACGGTCTACATCGAATACGGCGATGGTGCTACAGCGGTGGACACGACCGCGGGTGGGACGACCGCGCGCCAGCATGTTGACCCGCTGTTCACGCATGCGTACTCTGAGGCGCGCACATGCACGGTCAACGTGTCGTTCGATGATGGCCAGGGGCACAATGTGAGCATGACTCAAGATGTTACCATACTCCCGGTGCCCGTTAACGAACCGCCTTGGCTCGATATCCAGACCGCCTATGGCGCGAGCTGGAACGTCTCGCTGACCATCACGCCTCTCAGATGCCTCGACAACGACACCGACACGCTCGATGTCTGGTACGACTGGGGCGATGGCAACTGGAGCCAGGGCGACGCTGGTGCTGACTACGCTGGCACGCACGCGTACGAGATGGCTCCGGGTGAGTACACGCTCACCGTTTGGGCGAACGATGGCCAAGGGCACAACGTGAGCAAGAGCGCCACGGTGATCGTCACGGACAACCTCAAGCCGACGCTCGTCAGCGTGACGAAGGCGCCGTCCAAGACCGAGTACAACGAGACCGAGGAGATAACTTTCACCGTGGTCGTGAAGGACTACGAGGGAGACCAGGTGAACCTGACGGTCGAGTTCGGCGACGGCGAGAGGGCGTACAGCCAGTTCACTCCGACTGCCAACACGAACACCACGCGTACCTTCACGCACACCTACGGCGAGGGCAGCGGGAGGATCGACCCGTACCGTGTGAACGTGACCGCGAAGGACGACCAGATGCACTACTCGATGGTCTGGTCGACAATCACTACGACCGTGAAGGTGGCGGAGCCCGCGGAGGAAGAGCCCGGGGAGGAGGAAGCATTCCCATGGGCCCTTGTCGCGGGGATAGCGATACTCCTGATCATAGTGATCGCGGTGGTCGCGTTCCTGCTCATGAAGCGCAAGAAGGGAGGCGCTGAGGAGAAGGGCGCCATGGAGGGCATGGCACCGCCCCCGCCGCCTCCGACGTGACCGCAATAGGCGTTGGTCCGGAAGTCCGCTCAAACCCCTTTCCAAACTTCCTTTATTCCTTTCGCCTTGTCACGAACACGGGCGGGCGTTGGAGGAGAATGCTTTAGAGCAGATGATGAATTCGAACTCGGGACGGTGGTAGACTGGCCTCCTTCAGGCGTATACTGGTCAAACGCTGCGTCAACGCGTTCATCACCATCATCCTTATCATGATTCTCAACTTCGCCCTGTTCCGCATAATGCCGAGCGATCCCGCAATACTGATGACACCAAGAGATCCGAACACCCCGGAGGCCGCCTACTGGCGTAACGTGGAGAGAATGGGGCTGAACGACTCCTGGTATGTGCAGCTCTGGGAATACTTCACCATGACTTTCTCTGGAGACTGGGGGACATCGTACCGGTACGATCGCCCGGTGATCCAGGTCTTAGGAAACTCAATCGCATGGACCTGCCTGCTGCTTGGCACCTCGAGCATATTGACCTTCATCAGTGGCATAATGCTTGGGAAGATAGCGGCGATGAGACGAGGGAAGGTTACCGACGTCTCGATAACGGGATTCGGATTGTTCTTCTACGGCATGCCAATTTTCTGGTTCGGCCTAGTCCTCATGGTCATGTTCGTTAGCATCTGGCCCTTGTTCCCGCCAGGTGGATACATGACGAGTGGTGAGACGCCGTTCCCGCTCACATGGCACAAGCTCAAGGACATAGCCAGTCACTTGATTCTCCCCTGCGCCACGCTGACGATAGGTTCAGTGGCAGGAATCGTCCTCATCATGAGGAACTCTCTGGTCGACGTGCTCACCGAGGACTACATCGTGACTGCCTATGCGAAGGGCCTCACAGAGAGGCAGGTCTTGAGACGGCATGCGACACCAAACGCGAGATTGCCCATCGTCACGACGATTGCCATGGACACGGCCTTTATCCTGGGAGGCGCCTTCCAGGTGGAATATATCTTCAGCTACAGAGGTCTAGGTTGGGAGACTATTTTTGCGATTGACCAGCAGGACTTTCCCATCCTCCAGTTCATTTTCTTCATAGGTGGAGTTGCAGTTGTCATCGCAAACCTGCTGGCGGATCTAGTTCTCGTGAAGCTGGACCCGCGGGTAACCATCACATAGGAGGTTCAAAAATGGTTCTTGACCCGAGGTTCAGAAAGTCGATCATGACGCTTGCTATTGTGGTCATTCTGCTCTCATTGTTGCTTGCTGCCAACTCCCAGGTCGGATACTCATCGCTCATTATGAGGGCGCAGGGAACCCAGGGTCCGACCGATCCAGTCGCAAACGCGGGGGGCAACAAATCGGTCATAGCTGGCGCGAATGTCATGTTCAACGGTTCTTCTTCGACCGATGATGTGGGAATAACGAACTTCACATGGACCTTCTATGACAACGGCCTGAAGGCCCTTTACGGCGCGATCGCCTACTATATATTCTGGTCGCCTGGCAACTACAGCGTGACCCTAAACGTAACCGATGCCGATGAGAATTGGGACACTGACACCATCACTGTCACAGTCAGGCCTGATACATTCCCGCCCCTCTCTGTGCCCAGGGTTCCCAAAGATGCGCAAGTCGGAACTCTCGTCACTCTGAATGGGAGCACGTCTAGGGACGTCGGCGGGTCGATAGTGAACTACACGTGGAATTTCACTTACGATAAGGAGCAGGTGAGGCTGTACGGGCCCGTGGTCACGTTCTGGTTCAATGAGACAGGCAAGTACAAGGTATGGCTTACCGTCACTGACGGAGGCGGCAACTCTGACACCAAGTACGTCAACCTGACAATCTCAAAGCCCGTCACCTGGCTGGGCAAGCATTACATTAGCTTGTTGTTCTGGACCATCTTCCTTGGCTTGGTCTCCTGGTTCGTGGTGAGGAAGTATCTGAGAGACAAGACCTTAATCACGAAGACGGACATTGATAAGTTCCGTTTAACCGCGAAAAGAGGACGCAGGGTCTGGAAGCTCTTCATTGCTACCTGGATGGGCAGGGTTGGCATGGTGATTATCATATTCTTCCTGCTCCTGGTGTTGCTGTCTCACACCGTCCTCAAGGAGAACCCGAAGAGCAACGATATTAGATGCGCGCCCGAATGGTGGGTGAAGTTGCTCCCTGCAAGGAACCAGACGGTTAACCTCACGGGTAAGATATTCGGAACGGACCAAGTTGGCAGGGATGTTCTGATCCGGACCATACACGGGACCCAGGCGTCGCTCATCATCGGGTTCACCGCGATGGCTTTGTCCATGGGCTTGGGCACGCTCGTTGGCCTCGCTTCTGGCTACTGGGGGGGCTGGAGGGACGAGGTGATCATGAGGATAAACGACGTATTCCTCTCCATACCCTGGCTCGTTCTGATGATAGTGATTGCCGCAATTTGGGGCAGGCAGAATCTAAGCTCCGTCATCGTGGTGATAGGCGTCACGGGGTGGTCGACTACCGCAAGAATCGTTCGAGCCCAAGTCTTGTCCCTCAAGACGAGGACGTTCGTGGAGCGCTCCAAGGCGGTCGGTGCTGGCGAGTGGCACATAATGGCGACACACATCTTCCCCAACGTCGTCCCCCTGATTTTCGCGAACGCGATCCTCACGATCGCGATATCGATCCTTTCGGAGAGCACTCTGAGTTTCTTGGGCCTCGGCCCGCAAGATGTCGTGACCTGGGGGCGGGTCCTCGAGGATGCATACAACCAAGGTGTTGCGCTGGTTCCCGCTCAATCGCTCTTCCTCATCATCCCCGGGCTATGCATAGTGTTCGTCGTTCTCGGCTTCACGTTCATAGGCTATGCGA
>CAYOXJ010000012.1:0-17965 GCA_964407905.1 uncultured Thermoplasmata archaeon | reverse complement strand
TCACAGTCTTTTCGGATGTTCCGCTCATCCTTTTTCTCCCCCTTTCTATCCTTTTCCTTAGCGAGGGCTAGCACAAAGAAAAGAGGTACGGACATGCGTGGAAACTATACACAAGTCAGTACGATCTGCGGCCCGCAGTCCGAGCCCCCCTCCTAACTCTGGTCCCCCTAAGCGGCTTGCAATCTGCCGACATCTTATTTATATCTTCTTAGCAAAACACTCGTTTCCTGTTGAAAATCACGAAAAAGGACTTCCGTTATCCCAAAGGGAAATGTCGAGCCCGATCTTGGAAACGGAGCTCGAAACTTCTCGTTCCCTCTGACGGGACACTATGAGCAAGATGCCGCCCTCTCTCCCATCCCCTCTCAGAAGGGCCTTCCAGACACTCGCGATAGGCTGCAGGTGCATCCCCCCGAAGCCGAGTTCCTTGAATGAGTCGAGCATCACGAAGAATGTCCGCCTGTTGCCATTCGAATACTCGGCCTCCACAAACCCTCCGATCGCAACGAAATGACCGAAAGAGAAATCCCAACACGCCTGCTTCGCAGCCAGCTCCGCGGACGAGAGCAGGTTGCCGATCATCAGAGCAGGCCGAGAGGGGTCTAGGAGACGGTTGCACTTGAGATTCAGAACCATGTGCGGATCCCACTTGTCTATGTTCTTCTCGACCAGAGCCGCGAGCATTCCAAGCCGCCCGAGCGTGAACCTCTTCCCTCGGGCTGCAATCGGGATGGCCCTCAGCTTCTCGTTCGTGAGCACCTCGACAGCATACCCAACGCCCTGAGCGCTGCATCCGATCTTGGCCTTCTCCGTCTCCACCAGGAGAGGGTATCTGTAGCTCGTCCTCCTGAGCCTTTCCTGCAGATCCTCCGGCAATCTCTCGCCGCTCTCCACGCGGTGCCTCAGAATCGAGTGCTCCTCGAGGTCATTGGAGCTGACATTGACCCGGGCAACAGATGCGACATAGTCTTCGTCAATCACGTTCCGGCCATGCCTCAGGTAGCCCATCGCCCTCAACATCGGGACCAGCGAGTACGCCCCACATGTGCTCTCCTTCTGGGTCTTCATTCCCCAGTACTCTTTGAGCATCCTGTCGAAGGGTCGGAACAGGTGCCAATCAGCCCTCACCAGGCTCGTGTCCATTGGGCTCCTCCTAGAATGTCTCCAAGTACGTCCTGCGCTCCCATTCGGATACATGGCATTGGTAATCGTCCCATTCTGCCTCCTTTATCTTGACGAGCCCCTCGAGCATTGGCCTCGAGACCCTGTCCATCAGTTCCTTATCTGACTTCAACGCGCTGATAGCCTCCTTCAGATCGCTCGGAAGCCTCCGATATCCACGCCTGACCGCCTTCTCGTCAGACCATGAGCCGATATCCTCAGTCACGGATTTGCCGGGATCCAGTTCCTCCTCGACTCCGTGCATGCCCGCGGCGAGCAAGGCGTTGGCAAGAAGGTAGGGATTGCATGTGCCGTCCGCAGCCCTGAACTCGATTCTCATGGAAGGCGCCATCCTCTTCGGGATCCTCACCATGACGGCCCTGTTGCCAACACCATAGCATACATGCGCGGGCGCCCAGGTCCCAGGCCGCATCCTCCTGTAGGAATTGACAGATGGCGAGCCTATGGCCGTCAGCGCAGCGGCGTGTTCGAGGATGCCGCCTAGGAAATGATGCCCGAGCTTTGAGAGGCCGATTCCTCTCCTGTCTCCCTTGTCGAAGAAGACGTTTTTCCCCGTCCTCGAATTCACCAGGTTCAGATGCAAGTGAAGCCCGCTCCCGGCCAGCGCTTCGAACGGCTTTGGCATCAGCGTGCCTACAAGGCCGTGTCCGCGAGCAATAGCTCTGAAAGCCTGCCTGAAAGTCAAGAAATCGTCACAGGCTCTCACTGGCGACTTATGCGAGAAGTTGATCTCGTACTGTCCAGGTCCGTACTCCGCAGTCGCCTTCTCAGTCTTCACGCCCATCTTGATCAGGCTGTCGAAAATCTCGTGCAAGATGCCGTGCTGGATATCAAGCCCATCAGCCGTGAAGCATTTGGAGGAGTCAGCGGGCTCGTATCCAGCTCCTGCCTTTCTCATCAGGTAACCCTCGGACTCAAAGGCGAGCTGGGCTCTGTGTCCCTCCCTGGAAAGACCAGCCACCAAGCTGTCCAGATGGCCTCTCGGATCTCCCTCCCAGATCTTGCCGTTCTCGTCCAGCAACCAGGAGTACATCCTCGCCGTCTTGCTCAAGTACGGAACGACAGTGAACGATTCGACATCGGGGTACATGTAGAAGTCCGCATCCTCGGGGCCCCATCTTGGGTCCGGGACCATGTGCTCGAGCACAGTGAAGCTGAAGATCGCAGTTGACATATTGAGGCCATCTTCGAAGACCTTCTCCAACAAATTCCGTCTCAGAACCCTGCATCTCACAACGCCTGCGAGGTCCAGAGTTTCGAGCCTGACGAACTCGACGCCGTGCTTTGTCATCTGGCCAAGAACCTGCTTCTTGGCCGATTTCTGCCTGTGCATGGGACTTCAATCCGCAACGAGCATGACAATACTTAATGTTTCACTGAGGCGGCCTTTCTACTCCTCTGGCTTCAGATCCACGCCCAGGTCTATCATTGTCTTCTTGTAGGCTTTGATCTTGGTGCGGTACTCTCTTGTCGGTCGCCGTCTGTCCGCGTCCCAACATTCACGCAGGGATTTCCCAAGAGGGGGCGCGCTCATCCTCGACTCGTACTTCGGGAGGAGTCGCCCCAAGATGTCGTTCGCATCCTTCCTCTTCATGCCAGCGACTGCATGGGCGACCTCCCCAGAAATCCTCGGCTCAACCGGGGTCATCCTGTCCTCGTACTTGTTCTGCGCGACGCCTCCAGATTCGATCGAAAGGCCGGAACTTACAGCCGCTATCACCGATGCAGTATTCTCATACAACACCATCGGGGTGCACGGGCCAGCAGCCGCATAGTTCAAGCTGAGGCTGAGCAGGTGAGTGTTCCTGCTTATCGCCTGCCCCATGACGCTGATGATCCAGAGCATCTCCCTGCTGCTGTTGGACACATATCTCAGGTGAAGCGGGAACGGGATCAAGTAGCTCGTCTGTAATGTCAGGACTCCCATGAGATGGCTGGCGACCGTCGCGACTGCTGTGCCCTCGGGACCTCCTGAGTACCCGCCCATGAGAGGAGCGAAGTCCATGCCGATTGGCGCTCCCATCGACAACGCACACGCGACCTTGTTGAGCCTCGCGAAATCGATCTTCATCGGGTCCATGCTCGCAATCATGAAACCGTCCGAAGGGCGAAGGCCGAACTTCGGATGCATCGCAGCCGCAAGTGCGATGTCCGACTCCGCAGTCGCGAGCGTGTTCATCAACGGAATCCCGGGCCTCCCGACCCTGTTGCACGCGTCCCTGGCCAGAACGGCGTTTCTCATCGCAGCAAGGACTTCAAGTGGTGATGCCGGCCTGACACGCATCCCGCCCACTCTCGTCATCGCGGGAGTCGTGATCGCGTTCGTCTCGGGAATCTCCGCGTACCCCTCCATCAGAGTCAGGAATGCGCTGTCGTCCGAACACGGACCGCCTCCTGCACCCAAGAGACACCACGGCGGTGTTCTGTCCTCGGGCTTTCTAGGGATGAACTTCTTTCTGTCCTTTCCTTCGCCCAGGATCAGCCCTGAAGGCGCATTCTTCAGTGCCTCCTTGATCTCCTGCTCTGTGTAGGAAATGACTCTGCCGGAATCAATACAGTAGGCACCGACCCCCAGCAAGAGCTCGAATCCCGCCTCGAACAGATCGTCCGCCAGAGAATCGTCCCGAGGAACTGGTTGCTCAGTGTCGTACTTGATGTCGTGCTCTCTGACGATCTCCTGAACCTTGGGTGAGAAACGCCTGAGCTGGTAGTCGTTCTCGCTCATCGGGATGCCCTCGAGGCATTTTCGCATAACATCGAGTATCTGAACCATGATCTCTCATCACCGCATGTTCCATCGTGGCGTCGCCTGAGATGCGATGGCGCTGAAGCCACGTCAACTTGCCCCGTGCATGGCAATTCCCCCATAAAACACTTGATGGTCGACAAGATTGCACTGCGACGCAATCATATCTGTTCTGGTGGAATGCACTCTGGCCTGTAGGATTTGGAGCACTCAATGCCAAGCCTCTGAAGTCTCTCCTCGACGCCGCCCCACAGCGCTAGCTCTTCCACTTCGAAGTCCTCGAATCTTGGATTGATGTCTCTCAGCCTCTGTCGCAAGGAGTCCAGATTCTCAGGCGAGCTGAAGCTGATCATACATGCGGGATGCGCCCTCACTCCAAATCTCCTCAGATTCTCTAACGCCTTCAGCTGAAGCTTGAACCCTTCGGGCATGGCCCCAGTCAGCCGCGAAAACTCCTCCTCGCTGGCACCTTTGAGGCTGACGCGAACATACAGATTCGGAAATCTGGAGAGCTCCTTTGCGTATCCTGGATCGTGCCCTATTAGAATGCCGTTCGTCTCGAGGATGAAGACATAGCTCCCCGGTATGAGCTCCAGGACCCTCAACAAGTGATTTCTGCCGATGGTTGGCTCGTTTCCGCTTATTCTTATCTGACGGAATCCTTTGCCCCTCGCGATTGAGACCAGCTTCTCTGCAACGTCCCCAGGTGAGAACAGAGTTCCGTGCTTGTCCGGCCTTGCCACCTCAGCCCACGACCAGCAGAAGACACACCTGAGACAGCATCCCACACAATCCGCAGTCGATATCCCACCATAGAACCGAGCAGGCCTGAAGCGACGGTAGGCCCTTCTGTCGCCCCTGCAGACGATCTTCTCCGTGACCTTGGACAACTCTACGGGATCGAGCATTCTCAGCATGGCTATCAACCGTAAAGTAGATAGTATATCCGAATTCGAAAAGCACCAAGCAGGCATATATGCCAATATCGATTCCGGCCTCAGATTCCGCAGGGGCATCTCAAACATAGGTTTTCACGCGGTCAAAGGGGAAGCCTTTCGGGGAGTCGATGATGGGGGAAGCGACGAACCGCACAAGGTCCGTCATAGCTGTAGGAATTGTGATCGCCCTCCTGGTGCCGTCGTTGGGCTATCTGGGAGGGTTGGGTATTGCGAAAGCACAGGACGAGGTCCCTCCATTCAGAATCGGAATGCTTCAGCCGATTGGAAGCCTGAACCCATTCACCGCAATCGAGGACTCAGACTACATCGTGTTCAACGCGGTGTACGACCGTCTGACTACCTGGAGCGAGGACTGGGAGCCCAAGGAGAACCTCGCGGAGGACTGGAGGGTTTTGAGCTGGGAAGCGGCAGACGACCCGCAGACTGAAGCGGACGAGGGCGCCAACAGACACTGGCAATATGACGTCAGGGATGGTGTGCAGTGGCACGACGGCCAGCCCTTCACAGCAGAGGATGTCAACTACACTCTGAACCTCAACCTCAACGAGGACCCGAGGTTCTGGGCATTCACGCCATACATATCGCCCCAGATATTCGACCACGCTGAGGTCAACAAGACCAGTACCAGCACGGTAGATCTGTACCTGAAAGTGCCGTGCCTCCAGATTGACACGATGTCCTTGCCGATCGTTCCGAAGCACATATTCGGCGAGATGACGCCAGATGAGGTGTTGGACTTCACGAATGACCATCCGATCGGCACAGGTCCGTTCAAGTTCGTCGAGTACGTGACCGGAGACCATGTCACTCTCGTGGCGAACGAGAACTACACGTGGGGCAAGCCCAAGATCGAGACGCTCCAGATCGTGTTCTACGGTAGCGACCAGGTGATGGCTGAGGCGCTCAAGGCGGGAGACATCGAGATTGCGAGGTTTCCGCGCGCGCTAACCTACGACTCGTTGAAGGACCAGGCGAACATCTCGACGGCAGAGGTGCGGGCTAACTACTGGTCGGACATAGGTTTCAACTGCTACCCAGATGCTCCATCCAGCGTCAACCCATTGCTGAGAGACGAGAACGTCAGGCAGGCGATACACTACGCGACGAACAAGCAGTTCCTGATTGACATTGTCTTTGGAGGATACGCGGACGAGGGCACGGGCCTAACGTTCAAGGCAACGCCTCAGTGGTGGTTCGACCCGGGTGACGACAAGTTCGAGTTCAATCTGACAAAGGCGAACGAGACGCTCGATGCTGCTGGCTACGACTGGAACAACCAGCACACTGTCCGCGTCGCTGGACCTGGCAACCCGTACGCTAATCCGAACACTCCGCTCGAGTTCGAGCTGCTCGTGATCAATACGGCTCCTGAAGACGTGGCGACTGCACCATACTTGAAGGCGTGGTGGGAAATCGTCGGCGTGAACGTGGACATCATATATCTGGACGAGAACGAGCTCGAGACGCGCATCTACTGGAATGCGGACCACGAGATTTATCTGTGGTACTGGAGCGGCATGCCCGACCCGAGGTACATCCTCGAGGTGCAGACATCCAATGAGATCTGGGGCTGGAGCGACAACTTCTGGACCAACGAGACCTACGATGCGCTCTACATGGAGCAGCTAAACCAGACGGGAGCAACGAGGAACGCAACAATTCAGCAGATGCTGCGGATCAACTATTTGTCGTCGCCATTCATCGTCACGGCCTATCCGTGGTTCCTGTTCGCGTACAGGACCGACAAGTGGACCGGCTGGGGCGACCTCTCGGCCCATCCTGGCAGGAGCTACTGGTTCTACTACCAGCCGAACGCGATGCTGATGGAGGTTGAACCGATAGGAGCCGAGGAGGGGGGTGGCGGCGTGAGTGACGCGGTGATCATCGCTGTGGCGATAGTCGTCCTGGTCGCAATCGTTGCGATCGCGTCGTACTTCCTGCTGAAGAAGAAGCCCGAGGAGCCTGCGAGGCCATCTGAGCCAACTCCGTAGGTCGAGTGCCGGAAGAAACCTTTCAAACCTTCTTTCTCAACCTCTTTTCGACTCTTTTCCCATTTCCGACTTCCCGATCGGGCACACACGAATGCAGACGCCGCAGATTTGCTCCCAGTCGGCCAGCTGCAGCTGCCTGCCGACGATCATGTGACGATCATTGCACGCAGGCTTGTCCACAACACCACCGCCCTTCAGAGCTTTGGCAGGGCATCCTCTTATACAGCTCGTGCACTCCCTACAGAGATCAAGGTCCAAGACCCTGTTCGGCTTCAATACCGCTTCCGTGACCACAGAGACGAGACGCATTCTCGCGCCGTACTTCGGCGAGAGAAGCAACGAGTTCTTCCCGAAGACGCCGATTCCAGCTAGATATCCTGCATGCCTGTGGGAGAGATCGCCCATCATCGACTCAAGGTCATAGGGAGGAGAAGCGGGCACATGAAGAGCCCTGTAGCCCTTCTCCTGAAGATACTTCGCAATCCTGAACGCGATCGTGTTCAACTCCCTGTTCGCAATCATATAGCTCATGGAGTATTCTCGGCTTGGAGCAGATTCGAAGGCTGCAGCAGGAAGGGCGACGGCCATCACAATCACGCTCTTCGCGCCTCTCAGCAAATCGTCTGGACGATGTCCTTTCGGCGCTCCCGAGAACGATTCTGCCCTTGCGATGCCCACCTGATCGGCGCCTTCTGCAATGGCAAAGCGCTTCAATGAGGCGGTCAGCCTCGAACTCTTGTCCTCTTTCATGCAAGACCACTTCCTATGCTCTTCTTCTCAGCTGATATCGCTGGGCGCATTGCGATCGCTTGAGCATGAACAGTTTTCAATCTATATCATGATGACGATTCCGAACATTCTATGACAGGCATGCGTCGGCTGATAGCCGTGAAGGCCATCTACCTTGTCATCACCCTTTTTGCGATCTGTACTCTCGACTTCGTAATGTTCCACATGCTCCCTGGGGATCCATCCCTAGTCCTGATCCCTGGAAGGGCCTCCCACGAGACCATAGAGCAATACCGTCAGGACCTCGGGCTGGACAGGCCGATGTGGGAGCAGTACTACATCTTCCTGAAGCATCTTGTGAAACTAGATCTCGGAGACTCGTGGTTCTGGAAGACCCCCGTTCTTGACACAGTGCTCGAGAGGCTCAAGCTGACCCTGTTCCTGGTAGGGGTGTCCACTGTGATTGCCGCACTCGTGGGCATTGCGATCGGAATAATGTCTGCAGCAAGAAGAGGAAGGCCGTTCGACGTCACTATGACAGGAGGCGCCTTGTTCTTCTATTCAATGCCCGCGTTCTGGTTGGGCATGATACTTCTTCTGATATTTGCAGTCCAGGGATCGCTTGAATGGTTTCCATTGCGAGGATACTACGACATCAGCCTGAGGAATCCATCGCTTGGCGAGATGATCCTCGATAGACTGGAGCACCTGTTCATGCCAGCGCTCACGTTCACCCTTGTGACCTTCGCGGCCTTCGCGTTGGTCATGCGAAGCTCACTGATCGATGTTCTCACGGAAGACTACATCCAGACAGCGAATGCGAAGGGGCTCACCGAGCGGGAGGTTCTCCGCCGCCATGCAGTTCCCAACGCAATGCTCCCGACCATAGCGAACACCGCGATGTACGTGGGATACATCGTCACAGGAGCGATTCAAATCGAGGTCGTCTATTCCTGGGACGGCGTTGGAAGGCTGACCTGGGACGCGCTCCAGAAGAGGGACTATCCCGTTCTGCAGGGCATATTCATGATCCTCGCTGCAGCGCTTTTGGTTGCGAACTACATTGCTGACATCGTGACCTACTACGTTGACCCGAGGGTGAAGATGTGAGAGAAAAGCCTGCGCTGAACTTGAAGACGCCACAAAAGGGGCTGGCGAGATCGCCCAGAGTGGAGAAGCTCTTGCTCTCCTGGCGCAGGACAAGGCAGGTCCTCAGGATCCTGAGGCGGAACGCAATGGGAATGGTTGGGGTCGTGATCCTCGCTTTCTTCATCCTCATGGCGGCAATCGGACCTCTTCTGAACTGGTGGATCTTCCCCTTGGTGGATCCAGATAGCGTCCTGCTATCCGATCCGACGCAGATCCTCAAGCCACCAACGTGGAAGCACCCGCTGGGGACGGACGAGCGTGGCATCGATGTCCTCAGCGATTTGGTGTATGGCGCAAGAACATCTCTGATAATCGGATTCGCAGCGGCGCTCATAACCATGATCGTGGGCACTCTCATGGGCCTGGTAGCAGGGTATTTCGGACGGGCGTTCGACGAGTTCCTGATGCGCACGACCGACATGTTCCTCGCGCTTCCCTGGATACCGCTCGCAGTGATCCTGGCAAGCGTTCTTCCGCCCGAGTGAAGACCGACGCTCTGGAAGATCATACTTGTGATCGGCATCACGAGCTGGCCCATGACTGCGAGGATTGTGCGCTCTCAGGTGCTCTCGCTGAAGGAGCGGGGGTTCATCGAGCGCGCAATCTCGATCGGCGCTGGCAGCGGCCACATCCTCCGGAGGCACATTCTGCCGAACGTGTTCCCTCTGATCTTCGCGAACATGATCCTGGCGATCTCAATTGCGATCCTGTCAGAAGCATTCCTTGCCTACTTCGGCCTGGGCAATCCAGCAACTGTGACCTGGGGGCTGATGCTCTACAAAGCACAGTTCTTTGGCGGGTTCGCGAGCCGCGCATGGTGGTACTTCGTTCCCCCGGGGCTCTCGATAGCGCTAGTAGTCCTCGGCTTCAGCCTCTTGAGTTATGCCCTTGACGACATCCTGAATCCGCGCCTGAGAAGACGGTAGGATATCGCTAGCTTCCGGAGATGTGGCCTGCTCATCCGCTCGGTTTCACGTCCTTGAACACCTTGTAGAGCAGCATCACAGAGCTAGCATAGAACGCGGTTGCGAGATAGAACGGAATGTCGTAATGTCCTGCACCCAGGATGATGCCACCGACGACAGTGCTAGCGCTGTTCGGCAGACGCCATACAAGCGCGTTGAGCGCGCTCGCGAAGCTCCTGCTGTCCTTGGAGATGATGCCCATCAGATAGGCATCCGCTATCGGTGACGCCATGTTCATGAGTGCAGCTCGAACGAGGTAGAGGCCGCCTGCCAGCAGAGCAGTAGAAGCGTACGCAAGGCTGAGCATGAAGGCAGTGGCGAACCCCTGAGTGATCACAATCGCTCTTACGCTGCCATACCTGCTCGCCAGAGGAGCGCTGAAGACCGCAGCGAGGCCGATCGTGACACTCGAAACCGCTAACAGGGGTCCGCTGTGCGAGTCAGGCACTCCGAACTTGAGCCACAGCCAGGTCGGCACAAGCGGTATGATGAAGCCCGCGCCGAGGCCTATGAGACTGTTTATGCCCGAGAACTTCAGCAGTGTGTTCGTGCTCTTCCCTCGGATGAGCCTCGCTTCCGGGTTCAGCTTTTCCTTGTGGTCTCTGAGGACGTGCCAAATGCCTATCGGCGATATCATTGACAAGAGCGCCAGCACGAAGAAGGTGCCGCTGTGAACTGCATGCGAGCTCCAGCCCATCGTCTCCTCGATGCTCGGGAAGAACAGGGGGAGGATGAATCCGATGCCAAAGGGCACGTTTCCCACTATGAACGAAAAGACGAACGCTGCATTCCTGGTTTCAACGGTTGTGAGGTCCGCGATGATGGCGTTCCAGCTCGACATGAACGCCCCTTCAGCAACGCCGGCGATGACCGAGGCAATGAGCAGATACGCTAGTTCAGTCGTTAACGCGTACACCATCAGCATCGGAGGGATCCCGAGCAGCCCGAGCAGCTGCATCTTCTTTCTGCCCCTCCTGTCAGCGATGATGCCAAGAGGGATTGCAGTGATCGCGAACGAGATGCCATTCACTCCCAGCAATAGCCCAACATCGCTCGCCTTCAGCCCGATCTCTGGCAGGTAGGCAGATATCACGATGATGAAGTAGCCGTAGCCAACTGTCGAGAAGCAGCTCAGGTAGATGATCCACTTCACTGCTTTCGGGACCTCCTTGAACATACCCAAGAACGGCCGTCTTGAACTCTCGCTGTCTTCCATAACTGTGTTCTCGCATGTGGAGTTTGAACGACGGTCTTGATGGTCCTCGTAGCCTAAGGTTTGTGGCCCGGCATCGTGAAACTGTTCAACTCCGTATCACCCGCGATGTGCGAAACGCCGATTCTGGCAGACTCGCAAGGCTGCGGAATCCCCACTTTCATGGGAAGAGAGGAGCCGCGACGGCACGAGACTGGATATGAACCATCTCGCTTCTAGTAAACGTAGACGCCCTTGGGCTGAGCATTTCCCTCATCCTGCACATGGCTGAGAAGATCCACGCAAGTCGAGTGCAGCAGGCTCCAGAATGAACCCGTGTCAAGTCTGTCGAGGGCGCTTACCTAACGTACAGGCCAAGGAGTTCCGCTTCTCCGAGAACATGGTCCCTCACAGCTCCCAGGAGTTCCTCTTTGGACGCGCCCGCTGGAATCTGGACTGTCGTGTCAAGTGCCATCAGCTTGAAAAAATACCTGTGCGGCTTCTTTCCGGGCGGGCAAGGACCACCGTAACCCGTCTTCCTCCAACTGTTAGTTCCCTGCTTCGTTCCGTCAGGCAGGAGGCTCTGCTTGGGGACATTCTCGCTCATCCCAATTCTGTCCCCGGGTATATTGTATATCACCCAATGAACCCAGGGCATCATAGGCGCGTCTGGATCGTCGCAGATCAGTGCGAAGCTCCTAGTCCCAGCTGGCACGTCGCTCCACCTGAGCGCCGGTGAGATATCTGGGCCATCGCATGTGAACTTCTTCGGGATCGATTCTCCATGTTTGAATTCTGGGCTCTCAAGCCTGAATGCCACTGTCTCCTCCTCGCTTCGAACGGAGACCTATTCACGTCTCCCTCTCATAATCGTTTCGTCTGTCGAACTGACTCGAATCGATCCGCGAGGGATAAGTAAGTCGGGACAAGCCTTATTGGTCTGTTTGCGCTGATCAGAGAGGAGGTGTGAGACTGACTAGGAGGATCAAGAGATCTGACCAAGAGTGGAAAAAAATTCTGAGCCCTGACGAGCACAGGGTGCTTCGCAGGAAAGGCACAGAGATGCCCTTCACAGGAAAGCTTCTCGATAACAATAGGAAGGGGACCTATGTTTGTGCTGCCTGCGCCAACGAGCTGTTCGCATCAGACACCAAGTTCGATTCTGGCTCTGGATGGCCCAGTTTCTACGCTCCAAAGAGAGACGAGAGCGTGGAGATCGATTCCGACAAGAGCCTCGGAACGGAAAGGACTGAGGTTCTGTGTACGAAATGCGGCGGACACCTCGGGCACGTTTTCGACGACGGCCCAAAGCCAACTGGCCTAAGGTACTGCATCAACTCCGCGGCGCTTCACTTCGAGGAAGAGTGACCTGACCACAAACATACTTGACGGCTCAATGAGATTCTGAGCACATGTGCGGCAGGTTCACGATCACCCTCATCCACGGCTTCTTCTCCAGGTTCGCGATTGAGAACCAGGACATCGAGTTGATTTCTCGGTACAACATCGCGCCAACGCAGATGGTCCCGATAGTGGTAGGCCAAAGTCCGAACCGCGTCGAGATGATGAGATGGGGTCTGATCCCATTCTGGGCGAAAGATCCGAAGATCGGGAACCGCTTGATCAATGCGCGCGCGGAATCAATAAGCACGAAACCGGCGTTCAGGACTTCTCTAAAGAGGAAACGATGTCTGGTGCCCGCAACGGGCTTCTACGAGTGGAAGAGAGTGGGCAGAGACAAGTTGCCTCACTACGTCCGCCGCAAGGATGGCGCCCTGTTTGCATTCGCTGGTCTCTATGACCGGTGGAGGGAAAGGACTGCAGGCGAGGATATCCCAACCTTCACGATCATCACCACCACTCCGAACACGCTCCTCGGGAGGATCCACAACAGGATGCCTGTGATGCTCAAGGAGGAGGATGAACCGCTCTGGCTGAGGAGAGAGCCTCTTGAGGAGGGCGATCTCAAGCGAGTCTTCAGGCCGTACCCTTCCGGATTGATGGAGGCCTATCCAGTCTCGACTGCAGTGAACAATCCAAAGAACGATACGGCGAACCTCATAGAACGGTTCTGAGGGCCTGATCCCTCTGCCGTAAGAATCAAGTCCTGAATCGTGTTTCGAGCTGGCACAAGGTGAGCCTGATGGAAGTGATGGATGCCATTCGGAAGAGGATCTCGGTGCGATCGTACGATTCGAAGCCGGTACCAGATGATGTCCTGAACAGAGTCCTGGGATCAGCGAGGGTTGCCCCCTCGGCGATGAACTACCAGCCATGGCACTTCATCGTCGTCAAGGACACGGAGAAACGCAAGACACTCTCAGAGGGAAGGTACGCTAGGTTCTTGACACAGAGTCCAGTGGTGGTAGTCGGGTGCGCGGACGAGAAGAAGTCACCTGAGTGGGCGGTCGTCGACGTCACAATAGCCTTGCAGAACATGGTCCTGGCCGCGACAAGCGAAGGCTTGGGCACGTGCTGGATCGGCAGCTTCGATGAGGACAGAGTGAAGGATGCCCTCAAAGTGCCGAAGTATTACGGAGTCGTCGCGATGCTCTCCATGGGCTATCCCAAAGACAAGGAGACATTTGCTAGACCACCAAGAGCCAAGAGCAGAAAGGCCCTTGAAGACATCGTGAGCTATGAGGAGTTCGGCCGGAGGCAGGCGGATAGCCATAGGTGAGCGCGACCGCGTCCTCCTCAATTGATGTGGCCGGTTCCATGATGTCCAGTGTAACAGGCCCATTGCGAGGCGCATGTGGGCATGACCTGCTTCCCCCGACTCCCGGCAACCTATCGGTGACCCCTGAACGACATACGAGGATATGCGGAAGTCAGCTGCCGATCATGATTGTGGGGCAGCACAGCGTCCATCCGGAAAAAGAGCAGATTCGGGGCTTCCTAAATATAGCATATGACGATTTGATGCCCGCGCTATCGGAGATCAGACGATGGAAGAAAAGGAAGAGAAGAAATTCAGGAGACTGAGGAACTTCAACCTTGTCATGGGAGCCATGCACCTGATACAGGGAGGCCTCATGCTTCTGATAGCCAGCTCGTACTCACTCCCCGTGCAGACGACTTTCCTCCGCTACAACCCGACGATTGGCCGGCTTGAAAATGTCACCAACACGATCGTCAACCTTCAACTTGGCCCGATGGTGGCGATGTTCCTCTTGGTGTCTGCGATCGCGCACTTCGCCGTGAGCTCGCCGAAAGGATATCCATGGTATGTCAGGAACCTGAAGAAGGGCATCAACTACGCCCGCTGGTTCGAGTACGCAATCAGTTCTTCGATCATGATCGTGGTGATTGCGATGCTCTGCGGGATATACGAGCTGTCCTCTTTGCTGTTGATCTTTTCCTTGAACGCAACCATGAACCTGTTCGGCCTGATGATGGAACTCCACAACCAGACCACGCAGAAGACCAACTGGACCGCATACATATTCGGATGCTTTGCTGGTCTGACCACATGGATAGTGGTCGGCGTCTACTTCTTCGGATCGGTACTGTTAGCGGGAAAGGACTTCCCGACATTCGTCATATTCATATTCTTCTCGCTCGCAGCGTTCTTCAACGTCTTCGCCATAAACATGATGCTGCAGTACAGGGCGAAGGGCCGATGGAAGGACTATTTGTTCGGAGAGAAAGTCTACATCATACTGAGCTTGACTGCGAAATCAGCCCTCGCATGGCAGGTGTTTGCTGGGACCTACCGAGGCGCCTGAGGTCAAAACAGAACCGAAAAACGAGCAAGAGAAGAAATGACGGTTCGGCGCAATGGTGCGGGCATACAGTAATCAATGCGGGGGTCATGCCTATCGGGCGAGGGCAACACCATGATCCACAAGGCCACTTTCGCTGCGGGCTGCTTCTGGGGAGTTGAGGCGGCATTTGGAAGGATCAGAGGAGTCAGATCGACCACTGTTGGATACTCTAGTGGCCATACGAAGAACCCGACCTACGAAGAGGTGTGCACAAACACAACGGGCCATGCAGAATCCGTCCTGGTGGAATACGATTCGTCGATCGTCTCTTATGAACAGCTACTCGAAGTCTTCTGGAATATCCATGATCCGACAACAAAGGACAGGCAGGGCCCTGACCTCGGGTCTCAGTATAGATCTGCCATCTTCTACCACTCGGCTGCTCAGAGGGATGCGGCCATCGCATCGAGGGATCGACTGCAATCAAGTGGCGAGCTCGGCAGGAAGCAGATTGCAACGGAAATCCTCCCGGCAACAGAATTCTTTCCAGCGGAAGAGTACCATCAGAAGTACTACCAGAAGCACGGACTTGTCGGCTGCAGAGTGCGCTGAGAGAGACATCACGGTGTGCTTCTCAGATCTCACGCTCAGGGTTTACCCGGATGTGGCTGCCGCTTGCTTTATTAGACCCTTATCTATCACGATTGACTATGGACAAGTTGGGCGCACTGAGACCGCCGGTTGCGAAGAAGACACCCACTGAGATTGTCACGCACGGCGACAGACGCGTTGATGAATACTTCTGGATGCGGGAACGGGAGAACCCCGAGGTCCTGAGATACGTAAGAGCCGAGAACCGCTACACGAAGGCTGCGATGAATCACACGAAGGTCCTTCAGCAGAAGCTCTTCGGAGAGATGAGGAGCAGAGTGAAGGAGGCTGACTCATCCGTCCCTGAGAGGATCGATGACTATTATTACTACACGCGCACGAAGAAGGGGAAGCAGTTCCTGATCTACTGCAGGAAGCGTGGGAACCTCAATTCTGAGGAGGAGATAATCCTCGACGTCAATGAGCTCGCTGACAGGCACAAGTTCTTCAATATGGATGTTCACGAGATCAGCCCGGACCATAGCCTTCTCGCATATCTCGCGGATACTGACGGCTCAGAAAGGCACATGCTTCACGTGAAGAATCTCAAGACTGGGCAACTGCTCCCTGAGCGGATACCGAGCACTGCGAAGATAGCATGGGCGAGCGACAGCAAGACCCTGTTCTACTCCGTTCTAGACGAGGAATTCAGACCGCACAAGGTCTTCAGGCACGTCGTGGGGACAGACCCGAGAGAAGACGTCGAGGTATTTCACGAAAAGGACCCCATGTTCTATTACCTCGTCCTCCGGAGGACAAAGACCGGCAGATACATCACGATCAGCGTCCACAGTGCGACCACCTCCGAGGTGCGCTTCCTCAGGGCGGACAGGCCCACGGACAACTTCGAAGTCCTTCGTCCAAGAGAGCATGGCCTCCTGTATTATGCGATGGACCACGGAGACAAGTTCATCATAGTGACCAATGAGAATGCAAAGAACTTCAGAATTGCCGAGGCGCCGATTGACGACCCCTCTTCGAGGAACTGGAAAGAGCTGCTCCCTCACAGAGAGGACGTGGCGATCTGTGTCAGTGACCCGCTACAGTGGGTCGAGGTGTTCAGGAATCACTTGGTGGTCTTCGAGCGTGAGAACGCAGACTTCCACATTCGAATAATCGATCTGAGAAACCGTGCTTCACACAGAATCGGTCTCCCGGAGAGTCTTTGCGAACTGGTTCCTGTTGAGACTCACGAGTTCGAGTCAACGAGAATGCGCTTCAGGTTCTCGACCATGGTGATGCCACCGAGGATCTACCAGTACGACATGGATTCGAGAAAGCTGGAATTGCTGAAGCAGTACGAGGCACCTGGTTACGACCCGTCCGAATACGAATCAAAGC
This sequence comes from uncultured Thermoplasmata archaeon, assembly GCA_964407905.1. Lineage (GTDB taxonomy): Archaea > Thermoplasmatota > Thermoplasmata > UBA10834 > UBA10834 > COMBO-56-21. The sequence continues at coordinate 1,353 of CAYOXJ010000012.1, read as the reverse complement.
GAGTGTTCGCCACCGCCAAGGATGGATCCAAGATACCGATTTCTTTGGTGCACAGGAAGGGAATCGCGAGGGACGGCGAGAATCCAGCGTATCTCTACGGCTACGGCGGATATGGTGACTTCGAAGGCTCCACCCCAGCATTCGACAGCGACAGAGCGAGCCTCTTGGACCGCGGGTTCGTGTGTGCGTACGCGGGCATACGCGGTGGCGGCGAGATGGGGAAGCGGTGGCACGAGCAAGGACGGATGCAGAACAAAATCAACACCTTCACTGATTTCATCGCGTGTGCGGAGCACCTGATCAGGGAGGGGTACACATCTTCCGAGAGGCTCGCAATAAACGGCCGCAGCGCTGGCGGTCTTCTGATGGGCGCTGTCACCAACATGCGTCCCGACCTGTTCAATGTGGTCGTGGCAGAGGTCCCGTTCGTGGATGTAATCAACTCGATGCTGGACGAGCATATGCCCTTGACTGCGGGCGAGTTCGAAGAATGGGGCAACCCGAAGATCAAGGAGCACTACGACTACTTCAAGATCTACTCACCCTACGACAATGTAGAAGCCAATGAGTACCCGAACATGCTCGTAACGGGCAGTCTGAACGATTCGAGAGTACAGTACTGGGAACCGCTGAAGTGGACTGCGAGACTGAGGGCGTTGAAGACTGACAGGAATCTGCTGCTGCTCAGGATGAACATCGTCCAGGGGCACTCAGCATCTCCTGGCCGTTACAACGCCATGAAGGAATCCGCGTTCGCATACGCATTCATCCTGGACAGGCTGGGCATCAAGGACTAGCTGAGAAGCTTCTTGTAAGCGTCCTCTGCAACTCTGATGTTCGACTCGAAGGTCCCCTGTCTCTTCTCATCGAGGACCTTAGCTCTCGCGCGCCTGCCCATGTTCGCCAGCTCTGCTCGTGCTGAATGGGCAACCCTGAGCTTGGCTGCGACCGACTCCGGGTTGATCAGAGTGAGATACCCATCGACGCCGTCCACGATCCACTCCCTCATGTTCGGGATGTCAGTGGCAATCACAGGAAGCTCACACGCCATTGCTTCGAGAACGCTCGCTGCGGCACTGTCACTGTCAGGCAGGGAAATGGCGATGTCAGCTGTGTTGTAAACCTCTGGCATCTCGCCGTAGGGTTTCTGGGGGAGGAAACGCACCCGTCCTGCGAGCTCACGATCTGCTTCGATGATTTCGTGGACCATGCCAATCATGTTGCCGAAATCAAAGAGGTAAAGGTACGTGTTCCTGAGCTCTTGAAGAATCAGCTTGAATGCGTTGAGTACCACGATCGGATTGTAGATCCGGTCACACGGACGAACGGAAAGTACCCTGAACTCCTCAGTGC